>CAYIRZ010000061.1:0-4669 GCA_964365845.1 uncultured Streptomycetaceae bacterium | reverse complement strand
CCGTGTCCACGAGTACCGTGGACGCGCCGCTGCTCTTCGCTTCCTTCAGCGCCGACCGGCAGTCGCGCCTCGTGTTCATCACGCGCGGCATTCCCCGGAAGACCATCGCCGACCTGTTTTCCGCAATCGGCGCCGTAGCGCCGCGCTGACTCAAAATATTTGCCG
Source organism: uncultured Streptomycetaceae bacterium (assembly GCA_964365845.1). Classification (GTDB taxonomy): domain Bacteria; phylum Pseudomonadota; class Gammaproteobacteria; order Burkholderiales; family SG8-41; genus CAKKQX01. The sequence continues at coordinate 4,504 of CAYIRZ010000061.1, read as the reverse complement.
CCGATGGACGCCGATAAAACCCACTTGCCACTGTGACCGCAGGTAAAATACATTCTGTAAAACAATGCGTTATGTTCAAGGCAACTTCTACTCCACTCAACGCACGAGGTGCTCACATGAAATTACTGCTCCGCATCGCCGGTGTCCTGCTCGCCGCCCAGGTCGTTATCGCTTCCGGCATCGTTCATGCCCAGGGCTATCCCGCCAAACCCGTGCGGGTGATCGTGCCGTTCCCGCCGGGCGGCATTTCCGACGTGCTCGCGCGTACCATGGCGCAGCACCTGAGCGGAGCGTTCGGGCAGCAATTTATCGTTGAAAACCGCGCCGGGGCCGGCACCACGATCGCCGGCGATTTGGTCGCGAAGTCGTCTCCCGATGGTTATACGATTTATTTCATCGACATGACGACGCACGCCATCAATGCGACGCTTTATACCCGGCTGCCTTATGATTCGGTGAAAGACTTCACCCAGATCGCAATGGTGGCGCAAACGCCGCTGATTCTCCTGGTCCACCCCTCGTTGCCGGTGAAATCGGTCAAAGAACTCATCGCGTTCGCCAAGGCCCGGCCGGACCAGATTGTCTACGCTTCTTCCGGAAACGGCACGATCCTTCATCTGTCGGGTGAAACGCTGAAAACCCTGGGCGGGATCAAGATGGTTCACGTCCCTTACAAGGGAAGCGCCCCTGCGGTGGCCGCGCTGCTCGGCGGCGAAGTGGCCGTGACGTTCTCCACCACGCCGCCGGCGCTGCCGCATGTCCAGGCCGGGAAATTACGGGCGCTGGGCGTGACCAGCCCCAAACGTTCGCCATTACTGCCCGACGTGCCGGCAATGTCGGAGACGTTGAAGGGGTTTGACATCGTTCTCTACAACGGGATCATGGGTCCGGCAGGGATTCCACGGGAGATCGTCAACCGCCTGAACGCGGAACTCGCCAAAATGCTGGCTACACCCAAAATCAAGGAGGCTTGGACCAAGCAGGGAGCGGGCGCGGTAATCATGACACCGGAGCAAGTCACCGAGCACCTGAGATCGGACATCGCCAAGCTCGGCGCGATGGTGAAGGCTGCGGGCGCGAAAGTGGATTAAGAATGCAAACCATGCAGGAGAAATCATGAGCCAGAAAATCACCTTGGTCGTCCCGGAAGCTCCGGTGCCCGAGTCATCCGCCCCGGCGGCCCAGCGCCGCATCGAAAAAGCCGGGCTGCGTCTCGGGATTCTCGACAACAGCAAGGGCAACGCCGATCACCTGCTCAAGTTTCTGGTCGAGGGGGTGCGGGCAGCGCTGCCCATCGCGTCGGTGGTATCGCTGAGAAAAGACAGTGTCAGCCTGCCGGCGCCAGGCGCGATCCTCGATCAACTCGCTGCGGAGGCCGACTGCGTCGTCACTGCCATGGCCGATTGAGGGTCCTGCACGTCGTGGAGTGTCCACGACATGTCAGAGCTTAGAAAGCGTGGTCTCGTGACCGCCGTCATCTGCTCCGGTCCTTTCCTCAAGCTGGGCCAGGCGCAGGCGCGCGTATTCGGCGTGCCTGATCTGCCCTTGATCGTGATTCCGCATCCGTTGGGCGGTCTCCAGTTGGACGAAGTCAGGAGCCGTGCCGAGGTGGCCATTCCCAAAGTCATCGATCTGCTCAAGGAGCACATTCGATGACCGGTCTTATACAACTGCTCAAGGTTCCAGGAGCCAGCGTCGAGGCCGCCGACGATTTCGAGGCCGTCAACGAACTGTGCCGCGAGCGCGGCTGGAGCGATGGCCTGCCCATCGTGCCGCCGACCGCCGATCGCGTGGAGCGGATGCTCGCCTACTGCGACCGGCCCTGGGATGAGCCGGTGGCCGCAATTCCGCCGCGGTATGGCGCGGCGACGCCACTGCGGCTCGCCGCCAACGCGGTGATGGCGGGCTGCCGGCCTGAATATTTCCCGCTTATCGTTCTCGCCATCGAGGCCATGTGCGAGGAGCCGTTCAACCTCTACGGCATCCAGGCCACGACCCATCTTTGCGCCCCGTTGATCATTGTGAATGGTCCGGTGGCGCAAGAACTCGGAATCAATTCGGGGCACAACGCCTTCGGGCCGGGCGCGCAAAGCAACGCGACTATAGGGCGGGCCATTCGTCTTGCGCTCCTCAACATCGGCGGCGCGATACCAGGCTCGGGCGACATGTCCACCTTTGGTGCGCCGTCAAAGTACTCCTACTGCGTGGCCGAGAACGAGGCCGCCAGCCCATGGGCGCCGCTGCATGTCGAGCGCGGTTTTCCCGCCGGGGCGAGCACGGTAACGGTAGTGGGGGCCGAGTGTCCCCACAACATCAACGACCACGAAAGTCTTACGGCGGAAGGCATACTCACGACCATCGCCGGCACCGTGGCGATCACCGGCACCAACGATGTTTTCTACAAGGCGGAGCCGCTGGTGATCATGAGCCCGGAACACGCCGCGACCGTGGCGGGAGGAGGATATTCGAAAGCCGACGCCAAGCGCTTCCTGTTCGAGCACGCGCGGCTGCCGCTAGGCAGATTCTCGAAGGAAAACATCGAACGCCGCCTGCGGCTCAAGTTCCCGGAGCGATTCGCGAAAGCCGGAATGGATGCGCTCGTGCCTATGGTGCAGGACGCGAACGATTTCATGATCGTCGTGCTCGGCGGTGCAGGAAAACACTCGGCCTTCATCCCGACCTTCGGCGCAACGCACGCGGTCACGCGCGCGTTGAAATTGCGCGATGGGAAGCTCGCCAACTCAGTGGAAGAATTCCGGAAGCGGTGATTTTCAGACCGCGGGAGATGCAAAAGCCAAGGGCTAGCAAATTGCTAGCCCTTGGCTTTTTGTCTGGCTCCCCGACCTGGGCTCGAACCAGGGACAACCTGATTAACAGTCAGGTGCTCTACCAACTGAGCTATCGAGGAAAATTCCCGGAAAAACCGGGTGACGCTGTTTCAAGAAAGCTTCTTATACTAAAGGTTTGGGCCTTGGCGGTCAACGTTATCAATAGGCGTTCGAATCCCGCCACCTGTCGAACTTGGCCCCCATTTTAGGAGTTTGTCGGGCTAAGACAAACTCCTAGCCGATCAGACGAGTACCCTGGCTATGGCTTTGGCGACGTAATCGATATTGTGTGAATTGAGCGCGGCCACGCAGATGCGGCCGCTGTCGATGGCGTAGATCGAGAACTCTTCGCGCAGGCGCTGCACCTGCTCCCTGGTCAGCCCGGAGTAGGAGAACATGCCGTGCTGCTGGATGACGAAACTGAAGTCGAAATCCGAGCGGATGGCGCGGATTTTGCCGACTAGTTCCCGGCGCATGGTCTTGATGCGGTCGCGCATCTGGCCGAGTTCCTTTTCCCACAGCGAGCGCAGTTCCGGCGTCGTCAGCACCATGGCGACGGTCTGGCTGCCGTGGGTCGGCGGGTTGGAGTAGTTGGTGCGGATGACGCGCTTCAACTGGCTCAGGGTGCGGGCCGCTTCTTCCGCGTTTTCGGTGACGATGCTCAGTGCCCCTACGCGTTCCCCATAAAGCGAAAGCGATTTGGAGAACGAACTCGAGACGAAAACCACCGGGCAGGCCGCGGTGAAACGGCGCACCGCCGCGGCATCGGCGTCTATGCTTTCGGCGAGGCCCTGGTAGGCGATGTCAAGGAAAGGCATGAGGCCGCGCGCATTGACCACTTCGATGACTTTTTCCCACTGCTGCGGCGACAGGTCGACGCCCGTCGGATTGTGGCAGCACGCGTGCAGCACGGCGATTGAGCCCGCCGGCAGCTTCTGCAGCGCATCTATCATGCCGCCGAAATTGACGCCGTGGGTGGGCGCGTCGTAATAGGGGTAGGTATTGACCGTAAACCCGGCGTATTCAAAGACCGCGCGGTGGTTTTCCCAACTGGGGTCGCTGATCCAGAGCTGGGCGTCCGGGTTGACCCGGCGCAGCAAATCCCCGCCGAGCTTGAGACCGCCGGTCCCGCCCAGCGCCTGCACCGTCACGATCCGTCCCTTGCGCACGGCCTCGCTGTCGGCGCCGAACAGCAGGTTCTGCACCGCCCGGTCGTACGCCTGCAGGCCGTCGATGGGCAGGTAGTTCCGGGGCAGGGGGCTTTCCGCCAGCTTCTGCTCGGCACGGCGGACGGATTCAAGGACCGGAACCTTGCCGCTGTCGTCGCAATAGACGCCGACGCCGAGGTTCACTTTATGGGGGTGGGTATCCGCGTTGAAGGCTTCCGTTACGCCCAGAATCGGGTCTTTCGGCGCCATCTCCACGGCTGCGAGCAGGGATGCGTTCATCTGTGTAAGTGATTGAAGGAGGTCGATTAAAAAAAAGATTGATGGCGGATTCCCGCCCAAAAAAACATATTTTACCTGCTTGGCAAGCTTCGGTGTGGCTGGATTCCCTAGCAGCCTGTCAGACTTAGCCCCATTCACCGAAACGCGTAGCGTTTATGGCGTTGTTTTCGCCTCGTTCTTTAGTTTTTTTCATTTTAGGAGTTTGTCGGGGCTAAGTCCGACAAACTC
>CAYIRZ010000060.1:1219-11915 GCA_964365845.1 uncultured Streptomycetaceae bacterium | reverse complement strand
CCCCGCAGGCGCGAAGCGCCCGCGTGCGGGGCGCATTTCGTTGTCGCAACCCTTTACAATACTCGCGGTATTGTTGCAGGCTTGCTCCTAGAACTGCATCCCACATTGCCCCGTCGCACACGTGGATATTATTGAGACAGGCTCTAGTTTCGGGAGCCGCGTACAAGAGGAGCATAGATAAAGGTATGGCACTGCTTATCACTATTTCCGCGTTTATTGTCGCGCTCGGTTGCCTGATCGTGGTGCACGAGTTCGGGCATTATCTGGTCGCACGGTGGTGCGGCGTGAAGGTGCTGCGTTTTTCAGTGGGTTTCGGTAAGCCATTATGGCGCCAGCACCTGGGACGGGATCGCACGGAGTGGGTGATCGCGGCGTTTCCCCTGGGCGGCTACGTCAAAATGCTTGACGAGCGCGAAGGCGAAGTAGCCGCGGCCGAGTTGCCTCGGGCATTCAATCGTCAGCCGGTATCCAAACGCTTCGCAATCGTCATCGCCGGCCCCGTCGCCAATTTTCTCCTGGCAATTGCGCTCTACTGGCTGTTGTTCATGCACGGCGTGCCCGGCATCAAGCCGGCGGTGGGTCCGGTCGTGCCGAATACGCCGGCCGCGGCTGCCGGTTTCATGCCCGGCGAGACCATGCTGAAAATCGGGGACGAACCGGTCAAAACCTGGCAGGACGTGCGCTGGATACTGCTGCAACATGCGGTGCAGAAAGTAATGGTGTCGATCGAGGTGCGGAACGAAAAAGGGGAGATCGCGTGGCGCAAGCTCGATTTATCCGGGTTGGGCGCGAGCGATCTGGACGACGATTTTGTAAAAGTATTGGGCTTGACCCGTTTCCATGCGCCCATCAAACCCGTGATCGGCAACGTGGTAAGCAGCGGTTCCGCCGCGCGGGCGGGCCTCAAGGCAGGCGATGAAATCATTGCGTTGGATGATCAGCGCATCGAAAACTGGGACCAGGTCGTGGCCATGGTGCGCCGCAGCCCGGAAAAGATGCTGACCCTGGACATAAGGCGCGGGGGCGTGCTGTTGGCGCCGATCAGCGTGATGCCGAATACCGTGATGGAAAACGGCCAACCCGTCGGCAAGATCGGCGCCGCGCCATTGATCGATCGCAGCCTGATGTCGGGGCAGATTACGGAAGTTCGCTATGGGCCCCTGGAAAGCATGCTTAAAGCGCTGTACAAAACCTGGGATACGTCTGCTTTCAGCCTCAAGATGCTGGGCAAGATGATCGTAGGCGAAGTCTCGCTTAAAAACCTGAGCGGGCCGATTACGATCGCCGACTATGCGGGGCAATCCGCGCAAGGCGGCTGGATTGCATATCTCTCCTTTTTGGCGCTGATCAGCATCAGCCTTGGCGTGCTTAATCTTCTCCCCATCCCCTTATTGGATGGCGGGCATTTGATGTATTATATAGTCGAAATTTTCAAAGGCAGTCCGGTGTCGGATAAGGTCGTCGAAATCGGGCAGCACGTCGGCATGGCGTTGCTGTTCACCCTGATGGCCTTCGCACTTTATAACGATATGAACCGTCTTATAAGCGGCTAATCATTAATGGGCTTTTTTCGTCTTGTCCTGTTGTTGCTAACGCTCTGTGCGGCCCCCGCGGCGGCGATCGAGTCTTTCGTCATCAAAGACATCAGGGTGGAGGGCATACAACGCACCGAAGCCGGAACGGTATTCAGCTACCTGCCCGTTAAAGTCGGCGACACCATGACCGACGAGAAGGCGGCGCAGGCAATCCGCGCGCTGTTTGCCACCGGGTTTTTCAGGGACGTCAGTCTCGAAGTCGATAACGGCGTGCTGGTCGTGGTGGTCCATGAGCGGCCGTCAGTGGCGCAAGTCGAATTCGTCGGGGTCAAGGAATTCGACAAGGAGCAGCTGACCAAGGGCCTGCGTCAGATCGGCCTGGCCGAAGGCCGTATTTTCGACAAGGGACTTCTCGATCGCGCGGAGCAGGAACTGAAACGCCAGTACCTGAGCCGCGGCATGTATTCGGTGACCGTCAATACCACAGTGACGCCGCTCGAACGCAACCGTGTTGCCCTCAACTTTACCGTGGATGAGGGGGCGGTCGCGAAGATCAGGCAGATCAGCATCATCGGCGCCAGCGTGTTCAAGGAAAAAGACCTGCTCGGCCTGTTCGTGTCGCGCACTCCGGGCCTGATGACATGGTTCAGCAAGCACGATCAGTATTCCCGCCAGAAACTGGCAGCCGATCTCGAAACGCTGCGTTCCTATTATCTGGACCGCGGCTATCTTGAGTTCAATATCGATTCGACCCAGGTCTCGATTACGCCCGACAAGAAGGATATCTATATCACCGTCAGCATCACCGAGGGCTCCAAATACACGGTATCGGGCATCAAAGTCGGAGGCGAAATGCTGATCCCCGAAGAGGATGTGCGCAAGCTGATCAAAATCAAGCCTGGCGACATATTTTCACGCGCCCTGCTTACGGAGTCGAACAAACTGATCAGCGATCGCCTCGGCAACGATGGCTATGCGTTTGCCAACGTCAATGCCATTCCCGAATTGAATAAGGACAAGCACCAGGTTACGTTTACCTTTTTCGTCGATCCGGGACGACGCGTCTATGTCCGTCGTATCAATGTTACCGGCAACACCCGGACACGCGATGAGGTGATTCGCCGCGAAATGCGTCAACTGGAAGGCGGGTGGTATTCGGGTGACAGGATCAATCTTTCGCGCCGCCGCATAGACAAGCTTGGTTATTTCAACGAGGTCAACGTTGAAACCCCTGCCGTACAGGGAACGACCGACCAGGTGGACCTCAATCTCTCCGTCGTCGAGAAGCCGACCGGCAATGTCCTGCTGGGCGCGGGATTTGGCAGCGGCGAGGGCGTGATTCTTTCCGGCTCGGTTTCACAGAATAATATCTTCGGCTCCGGCAAGCATGTCACGGCCCAGGTCAACAGCAGCAAGATCAACACGGTTTATGCGTTGTCCTACACCGATCCTTTTTACACGCTTGACGGCGTCAGCCGCGGCTTTGATGTATATACCCGTAAGCTGGACGCTGTGGACAGCGGTTTTGGCCAGTACCGCACCAAGACCACCGGCGGCAATATGCGTTTTGGCGTGCCGATAACCGAAATCGACACCATCCAGTACGGCATCGGTTATGAAACCACCAAGATCGATACCTTCGATGAGAGTCCTCTGATTTACAAGGATTATGTTGCCACGTTCGGCAGCCGGAATTCAACCATCCTGGGTTCGGCCGGCTGGATCCGGGATGGGCGCGACAGCCTGATCTACCCGACAGTGGGCGCGCTGCACAAAGCCTTTGTCGAAACGGGCTTGCCTGGAGGTACGCTCAAATACTACAAGCTCAACTATCAGCACCAGCGCTACTTTCCACTGAGCGGTACTTACACGTTGATGCTGAACGGAGAAATCGGATACGGTAAGGGCTATGGCGAAAAACCGCTGCCGTTTTTCAAGAACTTCTATGCCGGCGGAGTCAGTTCGGTGCGCGGCTATAATACTTTTACCTTAGGTCCCAAGGATTCCAACGGCGACCCGCGCGGCGGCAGCCGCAAGCTGATTACCAACGCGGAGTTGCTGTTCCCGTTCCCCGGTCTGGATAAGGACAAATCGGTGAGGGTCGGCGCTTTTTTCGACGCCGGCATGGTGGGGGATACTTATAACAGCGCTGACCTGCGTTACTCAACCGGTATTTCGGTGCTCTGGATTTCTCCCTTCGGGCCGCTTAAAGTAAGCATGGCAAAGCCGCTGAAAAAAGAGCCCCTTGATCGTACTCAAGCTTTTCAGTTCACATTTGGCGGAGCATTTTAGCAACAGCCGATTTTCGCAAAGCATCGGATTGTCCCAGGTAACATGGCATACGGTTTACTGCAAGGAGACTAAATTGAAGTACTTATATTCGACGTTCGCTGTCCTGGCGCTGTCGCTCGGCATCGCAACGGTCGAGGCGGCGGATCTGAAAATCGGATTTATCGATGCGGAGCGCGTCAATCGAGAATCGGCTCCAGCCGAACGCGCGAGCAAACAGCTTGAGAAGGAATTTGCACCCCGCGCCCAGGAACTGCAGCGCCGGGAAAACCAGATCAAGGCACTGCAGGGGCAACTCGAAAAAGAAGCAATGACAATCAGCGAAAGCGACCGGCGTGCCAAGGAGCAGGAACTGGCGCGTCTGAACCTCGACTTTCAGCGCATGCAACGCGAGTACCGCGAAGATCTCAACCTGCGCCGCAATCAGGAGCTTTCTGCGCTGTTCGAGCGCGCAAACCGCATCATCAAGCAGATTGCGGAGTCGGAGAAGTTCGATCTGATTCTGCAGGAAGCAGTGTATCGCAGCCCGCGCATCGATATCACGGATAAAGTCCTCAAAGCGCTCTCGGCAGAAGGTAAATAAACGGGGCATGGTACGGCCCCAGCGGGGTGGGGCAGCGCATTTTCCCGATCTCCCGGCCTATGATACGCAGCGAACTAAAATCCTACAGCCTGCGGGAGATCTCCGAACGCTTCGGCGGAGAAATCGTCGGCGATCCCGATACCCGGATTTGTCAGGTCGCCACGCTCGACAATGCCGGGCCCGGGACTATCGCATTTCTGGCCAACGAGCGTTATCGCCGGCAGCTCGATAGCACGGGTGCCGCCGCAGTGATTGTCGGCGAGTCGATGCGCGACGTGACGGGATTGCCGCGCGTGGTGTGCCGCGATCCTTATGCCTATTTCGCGCATGTTTCCGGTCTGCTCAATCCGCCGCCGCAAGCTCAGGCCGGCAAGCATGCTAACGCCATGATTGACGCTTCGGCGGTGGTCGCGGAAGACGCCGAAGTAGGGCCTTTTGCCGTGATTGGCAGGAATGCCAGAATCGGCGCGCGCAGCCTGGTTGGCGCAGGGTGCGTGATCGGCCATGATGTTACGCTGGGTGAGGACGTTCGTCTTCATGCCAACGTGACCGTCTATGATGGTTGCGTGATTGGCAGTCGCGTGATTCTGCATTCCGGGGTGGTTATCGGCGCCGACGGATTTGGTATTGCGATGTCGGACGAGCGCTGGCTCAAGGTGCCGCAAATCGGAAGAGTTGTCATCGGGAACGACGTCGAAATCGGCGCCAATACGACCATCGACCGCGGCGCCATCGACGATACCGTGATCGAGGAAGGGGTCAAACTCGATAACCAGATTCAGATCGCTCATAATGTGCATATCGGCGCCCACACGGCGATCGCTGCCTGTGTCGGTGTCGCCGGCAGCGCGAAAATCGGACGTTATTGCCGCATCGGCGGCGCTTCCGGCATCGTCGGGCATCTGACCATCGCGGATCACGTGGAAATTTCGGCGCATACTCTTGTTACCAAATCTATAGAAAAAGCAGGCACTTATAGCGGCGCCTATCCGTTCGATGCCAACCGCGAATGGCGCAGGAACGCAGCGCAATTGCGGCATCTTGACGATCTGGCGGACCGCGTACGGGTGCTGGAACAGAAGCTGACACAGCCGAAAAGGAGTAAATCTTGAACAGTATGGATATTCATCAGGTGCTCGAATATCTCCCGCACCGCTATCCTTTTTTGCTGGTTGATCGCGTACTTTCGTGCGAGCCGGGTAAAAACATTGTTGCGCTGAAGAACGTGACGATCAACGAACCTTTTTTCGGCGGGCACTTCCCCCATCATCCCGTGATGCCCGGCGTGCTGATCATCGAGGCGCTGGCGCAGGCGGCGGCAATACTGACATTCAAGACCACGGGAGGCAAGGTCGACGAGAATTCCGTTTATTATTTTGTCGGCATAGACAACGCCCGCTTCAAGAAGCCGGTTACGGCGGGCGACACCCTGCGGCTCAGCGTTGCGCTGGAACGGACGGTGCGCGGCATCTGGAAATTCAAGGCCGAGGCACACGTCGAAGACGCGCTGGTGGCCGAAGCGGAACTCATGTGCACAGTCCGTTCCCTCAAGGATGAGCCGGCCGCATAGCATGATGGCGCCGGACTCCGGTAACGTGGATACAAAATTGGCAACGAAGATTCATCCGACGGCTATCGTTGATCCCAAGGCGAGGATCGCGCCCGATGTCGAGATCGGACCCTATGCCGTCGTCGGCCCCCATGTCGAGATCGGGCCGGGCAGCCGCGTCGGACCGCACGCCGTGCTTACCGGATACACCCGGATCGGCGCCAACAATCGCATCTACCAGTTTGTTTCACTGGGTGAGGCGCCCCAGGACAAGAAATATGGCGGCGAACCCACGCGTCTTGAAATCGGCGACAACAACACCATACGCGAGTTTTGCACCTTCAATCGCGGCACCTCCCAGGATGCCGGCGTAACGCGGGTCGGCGACGATAACTGGATCATGGCTTATGCTCATCTGGCGCACGACTGCCAGGTCGGCAATCACACCATTTTTGCCAACAATGCCCAACTGGCGGGCCATGTCCGCGTCGGCGATTACGCGATACTCGGCGGTTTTACGGTGGTGCATCAATTCTGCCGCATCGGCGCCTATAGTATTACCGCGATGGGAACGATAGTGCTGCAGGATGTCCCACCCTATGTGACGGCTTCCGGCAATTCCGCCAAGCCTTACGGCATCAATGTCGAGGGGCTGAAGCGGCACGGCTTTGCGGCGGGCGTCATCACGAAACTCAAACGCGCCTACAAAACGCTTTACAAATCAGGGTTGACGCTGGATGAAGCCAAAAAAGAGCTGGCGCGGCAGCGGGTAGATTGTCCCGAGATCCAGCCCGTGCTGGATTTTCTGGCCGCATCCAATCGCGGCATCATCCGTTAGGAACTTGTCGGACCCAAGTCCGACAAATTCCTTAGACAAAATCGCTCTGGGAAAAAATGCGCGAGTGCTATCAAAAACCCTGCCGAAACGTCGTGATTGACGCTACGGCGACAGGCTGCTTAAGAAAGAAGCTTTGCGTATCAAAATGCTGTGCTGGTCGGAACAAACGTCACTTGCATGGCGTTCTTTTCACCCCGTTCTTTAGTGCTTTTCATTTTAGGAGTTTGTCGGACTTAGCCCCGACAAACTCCTGTCGCCGATGCCATCCGTAACCGGCGTGTCGCCTGTCATAGGGATCGTTGCGGGGGAAGCCTCCGGCGATCTGCTGGGGGCGCATCTGATCAAGGCGCTGCGCGAGCACGTGCCCGGCGCGCGCTTTGTGGGCATAGGCGGGCCCATGATGGAGGCGACCGGTGCCATGCAGGCGCTGTTCCCGATGGAAAAGCTCGCGGTGCGCGGCTATGTCGAAGTGCTGCGGCACTACCTCGAAATCGTGGGTATCCGCCGCAAGCTTGCGGCGCATTTTCAACAGCAGCCCCCGGCGCTTTTTATCGGGATCGACGCCCCCGATTTCAATCTCGACCTGGAACTCAAGCTGAAATCGTCCGGCGTGCCGACCGTGCATTATGTCAGCCCCTCGATCTGGGCGTGGCGCGGCGAGCGCATACCCAGGATCAAGCGCGCCGTGACCAGGATGCTGACGCTGTTTCCCTTCGAGGCGCAGATTTACCAGAAAGCGCAGATTCCCGTGACTTATGTGGGTCATCCGCTGGCAGATTTTCTGGGGGATTTTCCGGGCATTACGGCAGTCCGTGAACAACTGCGGCTGCCGGCGAATGGGAAGGTGATTACGCTGCTTCCGGGCAGCCGCATCAGCGAGCTCGAGAGCATGGCCGATCTGTTCGTTGCCACCGCCGCCGAGATTGCCGGCGCGTTGCCCGGGGTCCGGTTTCTGGTGCCGCTGGTGAGCCGGGAGACCAAGGAAATATTCGAGGCAGCGCTGTACCGCCGGCCGTTGGAGGAACTCAATATCAGCATCCTGTTCGGCCACGCCCACGATGCCATGGCCGCGTCCGACGTGGTGTTGGTGGCTTCCGGCACCGCGACGCTCGAAGCGGCCTTGCTGAGACGTCCCATGGTGATCATTTACAAAATGCCCGAGGTGAGCTGGTGGCTGATGAACCGCAAGCGCTATCTGCCGTATGTGGGCCTGCCCAATATTCTGGCGGGTGAATTCATCGTGCCGGAGTTCCTGCAGCATGAAGCGACACCGGAAAATCTGTCACAGGCGGCGCTTAACCTGCTGTTCGACAATGCCGTCCGCCGGCGCCTGGAAGAGCGTTTTACCTGGATATTGCAGCAATTGCGGCAGGGCACCGCGCAGAAAGCGGCGCAGGCGATCCTGCCGCTGCTGGGCTAAGGCATGAACCCGGATCACCGGATTTGCGGTGTTGACGAAGCGGGGCGCGGGCCGCTGGCCGGGCCGGTGTTCGCCGCGGCGGTCATTCTCGATCCTGGCGCGGCGATCGCGGGGCTTGCAGACTCGAAAAAATTAACCGCACGGAAACGCGAACTCCTGGCGCAGGAGATCAAGGCGCGGGCGCTGGCATGGTCGGTCGCAAGCGCAACCGTGGCGGAAATCGACGAACTGAATATTCTGCGCGCCAGCCTGCTGGCGATGCGTCGCGCGGTCGAAGCGCTTGCCGTGGAACCTTCGCAGGTGCTGGTGGATGGACTGCATTGCCCTGAACTGCGCTGGCCGGCGCGCGCGATCGTCAGGGGGGACGCCACGGTGGCGGCCATTTCCGCGGCATCGATTCTGGCCAAGGTGGAGCGCGATGCGCTGATGCTGGAATTGCACCGGCGTTATCCGCAATATCGTTTTGATCTGCACAAAGGATATCCCACAACCCTGCATCTTGCCGTATTGCGGAAGCACGGTGCGTCGGCAGTGCACCGGCGCAGCTTTGCGCCGGTGAGACTCGTCATCGAAGCCGCTGCCACACCGGCTTCGCGGCAATAACTTTACAGGAGTTCGGTGAGCAGGTTTTTCAAGCCAAGCCGCTCCAGCCGCGGACTGACGAGGTATTTGCGCGCCGCGCACTGGCGCTTGAGACGACGGTAAAATTCCGGCTCCGATTCCGCGCGCCACATCAGTCTGGACAGTGCTGCCTCGTCTCCGACTGCGTAATAGCCGGCGTAATCACTTCCCAGCATGCCGATGTTGCCGGGTATTCTCGATGCGATGACCGGCACTCCGGCGGCGAGGGCTTCGCTGACCACATTGGCGCCGCCTTCCATGCGCGAACTGATCACCATCAGTCTGCTGCGTGCCAGCAGGCGCAGGGCTTTCCCGTGCGCGAGCTCGCCCAGCCAGCGATATCGCGGTTGCCGTTTCATCCATTCCCGGGCGGCGGCCGCTATTTCGGGAGACATTGCGCCGCCGAGATGGGTGAGGCGGATACGGCTTGCCGCCGGCAGATAAGGCAACGCCGCCGCGGCACGGAACGGGTCTTTTTCCTCGCGCAGATGGCCGCTTACCGCGATCTCGAAACAGGATGTGAGCGGGGGGCGCGGAGAAACCGGCGGCGTGGACTGGTAAATGACGCGAGTTTTTCTGCGCAGCGCCGGTGACAGTTCGCGCAAACCCCTGTCCTGCAGGACGATCATGCGCGTCGCCAGCCGCATCGATTCTTTGGCGTCTGCGTCAAAGCGTATGTCGCGGTAGAGGTCCGTTCCCGTCAGTGTGACAATCAGAGGGCGTTCGGGATAAAGCCGGTGAAAGTGTTTTACGGACGCATGGCTGCGGCGGGCGTGCAATGCGATCATCATGTCCGCCGCCTTGCCGTCCCATGCGACCTGAATGGTCACGCGATGGCCGAGGCTGCGCAACAGAACCGCCCAGCGCGCGGCGGTGTTGCGGTTGCCGTAACGGGAGCGCGCGCCGGCAGGTGTGACGATCAGGATTTTCACGGAGCCTGTCGGACCTGAGCTATTGACGTTCGGCGCGAGAGACACGCGTGGTGCCATTGGTTGCGCATTCTGCCGACAGGCTATAGCCACCCTTGAACTGGATAATCACGATAAACTCCTGGTTCGCACTATAACAAAAACCATCCGTGATGACGTCAGCAGCCGGACCCGATGCCAGGACTTTACGCGCCATGCTGCTGGATGCGCGCGCTCGTACCCTGGCATTAGCGCGGGATCTGAACGGCGAAAGGCTGCTGGGGCCCAGGCTCGGCATTGTCAATCCTCCGTTGTGGGAAATCGGCCACCTCGGCTGGTTTCAGGAACACTGGTGCCTGCGCTATCGGGAAAATGGCGAACTTAAAGCGTCGATGCTTGCCAATGCGGACGATCTCTACAATTCGGCCACGGTGCCTCACGCGACGCGCTGGGATCTGCCACTGCCGGATGTCGATGCTACCCTGGCTTATTTGCGGCGAGTCCTGGATCAAGTGCTGGAGCGCATCGACCGGGAGGGCGCGACCGGGTTTCTGCGGTATTTCGCGCAGCTGGCGACGTTCCACGAGGAAATGCACTGCGAAGCTTTTACCTACACCCGCCAGACGCTGGGATATGCGGCGCCCGACAGGGGCCGGCAAGCCGGCGTTGCAGCGGATGCCGGTGCGTGGCCGGGAGACGTGGAGATTCTCGGCGGCGAGTTCATGCCGGGGGCTGTGCCCGACGCCGGCTTCGTGTTCGACAATGAAAAATGGGCCCACGCGGTCCAGGTTCCGCCGTTCTGCATGGCGCGGGCGCCGGTGACCCATGCCGAGTACGCGGTTTTCGTCGAGGAGGGCGGCTACCGGCGGCGCGAACTGTGGAGCGACAACGGCTGGCAATGGCGCGAACAAACCGGCGCGCAAGCGCCTGTCTATTGGCAGAAACGTGACGGC
>CAYIRZ010000060.1:0-1119 GCA_964365845.1 uncultured Streptomycetaceae bacterium | reverse complement strand
TATCCCGGTTTTGAAGCCGATCCCTACAAGGAATATTCCGCGCCGTGGTTCGGCGACCACAAAGTACTCCGCGGCGGCTGCTTTGCCACTTCCGCCGGTTTGCTGCGCAATTCCTGGCGCAATTTTTATACCCCTGACCGGCGCGACGTATTTGCCGGCTTTCGCACATGCGCGAACTAAAACACATCACCTCCGCGGAAAATCCGCGCTTCAAGGCGCTGCTCAAGCTCATGCAGTCGTCGCGCGAGCGCCGTAAAGCGGGTCTGTCTCTGCTCGATGGCGTGCATCTGGTCCAAGCCTATCGTGATCATCTGGGGTTGCCTGAAGAACTCGTGGTCAGTAAATCAGCAGCGAGTAATCCTGAAATATATAAATTAATCAATGAGTTATCAAAGATAACGCCATTGATGCTCAGCGCCGAATTATTCAATCGGCTGTCGACGGTCACCACGTCGACCGGCATGATCGCTGTGGTCAAAACGCCGCGGTTGCTCACCCTTCCCGACGATCCCGGCCCATGTGTGCTGCTGGAAGGCATACAGGATCCGGGCAATCTGGGCTCTATCCTGCGCTCGGCCGCGGCCGCCGGGATGCGCGATGTTTTTTTGTCGGGGAATTCCGTTCACAGCTGGTCGCCGCGCGTGCTGCGCGCCGGCATGGGCGCGCACTTCATGCTCAGAATTTACGAGGATGTGGACCTGCCGGCACTGATGAAGGGGTTCAGGGGCAGGGTGATCGCGACCAGTCACCACTCATCGCAATCGGTTTTCGAAACCGATCTGACGGGAAAAGTCGGTCTGCTGTTCGGCAGCGAAGGCACGGGCTTGTCCCAGGGGTTGCTGGCGGCGGCGCATAACGTCGTTGCCGTTCCCATGCCGGGAAAAACCGAATCGCTCAATGCCGCGGCCGCGGCTGCGGTATGCCTGTTCGAGAGGGTCAGGCAGATGCGGGGGAGCGGTGAGCAATAAGCCGTAAGCCGTCAGGGGGGTTCCGCTCACCGCTTACCGCTTACGGATTTTAATAGATCCGGCGCAGCAACTTGGCTTCCTGCAGGAGAAAGCCTGTCGCTGAATCCGGACTCCGTGGTCGAGACCTGGCTGTATCTGGCCCGCGAGGCCA
>CAYIRZ010000059.1:0-12150 GCA_964365845.1 uncultured Streptomycetaceae bacterium | reverse complement strand
ACGCGGCGCCGGCCTCGCCGCGTGCCGATGCCGTAGCGCTGCGTCCAAAAGTCGGGCGCGACCGCGCGCATCTCGAGCGGATCGTCGCCCTGGTCGCCGCCGGCGCCGTGCGCGTTCCCGAGATCACGCTCTATGCGTTATCGGAAGCCGCGGCGGCCCATGCGGTGAGCGAAGGGCGCCACCTGCGCGGCAAACTGGTATTCAAGGTGCGCTGAAAAAAAGTAGAGGGCAGACTCCGATTTCATAGCAAGGGGAATGCGCATGACCTATCTCATGCTCGGCCTCATCATCTTCCTCGGCGCTCACTCGGTCCGCATCTTTGCCGAGGACTGGCGCACGCGCACGATCGCCCGCGTGGGGCAGAACCCGTGGAAGGGCGTTTATTCGCTGATCTCGATCGCAGGGTTCGTGCTGCTCGTCTGGGCCGTCGTTGATTTCATCGCCGCGCGCAAGCGCGACCGGTCCGCCGGAACGCGCTATCCCGCGGGCAGCGGTCGCGCTTGCTTGCAGGACGGATTGCCGGAATAATCGAGCCCATGAAACCTCAAGCAACCCTTTTAATAATTTAATTAATACAAATAGTTAGGTGCTTTATGCTCCTGATGATCGACAATTACGATTCCTTTACCTACAACCTGGTGCAGTATTTCGGCGAGCTCGGCGAGGAAGTCGGGGTTTACCGTAACGACGAGATCACGCTCGACGAGATCGCGCGCCTGAAGCCCGCGCGCATCGTGGTCTCGCCCGGCCCCTGCACGCCCAACGAGGCCGGCGTCTCGGTGCCGCTGATCCAGCGTTTCGCCGGCGAAATCCCCATTCTTGGCGTGTGCCTGGGGCACCAGAGCATAGGCCAGGCTTTGGGCGGAAAGATCGTGCACGCGAAGCAGCTCATGCACGGCAAGACTTCGGCGATTCGGCATGGTGAAGCCGGCGTATTCAAGGGCCTGCCCAACCCGTTCCAGGCGACGCGCTATCACTCGCTGGTGATCGAGAAGGCCAGCCTGCCGGACTGCCTGGAGATCACCGCCTGGACCGATGACGGCGAGATCATGGGCGTGCGCCACAAGACCCTCGCGGTCGAAGGCGTGCAGTTCCACCCGGAGTCGATCCTGACCGAGCACGGTCACAAGCTGTTGCGGAATTTTCTGGAGGAGGAAAGGAGCCTGTCTCGATGATAAAAACATGTGCGACGGAGGCCATATGAAGCCGCAGGACGCGCTGACGCGTATCATCGAGCACCGCGAAATTTTCCGCGACGAAATGCTGTCGCTGATGCGCCAGATCATGAGCGGGGAGGTGTCGCCGGTGCTGATCGCGGCGATCATCACCGGGCTGCGCGTGAAGAAGGAGACCATAGGCGAAATCGCCGCGGCGGCGGAAGTGATGCGCGAGTTCTCGACCAAGGTGCCGGTTCCAGACGAGCCGCATCTCGTGGATACCTGCGGCACCGGCGGCGACAGCGCGCACACTTTCAACATTTCGACGGCGGCGATGTTCGTTGCGGCGGCGGCAGGGGCCAGGGTCGCCAAGCATGGCGGGCGCTCGGTCTCGAGCAAATCGGGCAGCGCCGACCTGCTCGAGGCCTGCGGCGCCAACATCAACCTGACGCCGGAGCAGGTCGCGAAATCCATTGCCGAAGTCGGCGTCGGCTTCATGTTCGCGCCTAACCATCACAGCGCGATGAAACATGCGGCGCCGGTGCGCAAGGAACTGGGCGTTAAGACCATTTTCAACATTCTCGGACCGCTCACCAATCCGGCCGGCGCCCGGCAGCAGGTGATGGGCGTATTTCATCCCGACCTGGTGGGCATTCAGGCGCGGGTGTTGCAGCAGCTCGGCAGCCGGCGCGTGATGATCGTCCACGGCCGGGAAGGGCTGGACGAAATCTCGATTGCGGGGCCGACCCTGGTGGGCGAATTGAAGGATGGCGAAGTGCGCGAGTATGTGATTGAGCCCGCGGACGTCGGCCTCAAGCCCCATGATAATGCCGCGATCCGCGTCGACGGCGTCGTGCAGTCGCAAGCCATGGTAGTGGCGGCGCTGGAAAATCAGCAAGGCGCGGCGCGCGACATCGTGGCTTTCAACGCCGGCGCCAGCATCTACATCGCCGGACTGGCCGGCACGTTGCCCGATGGTGTCAAGCAGGCTTTGGCGGTCATCGCCAGCGGTGCGGCGCGCAAAAAGCTCGATCAGTTCGTCGCTTTCACGCGCAGCGTATAAGAACAATGATTAGTTTATATGGCTGACATTCTGCAACGCATTCTCGCCGTCAAGGCGGATGAGGTGGCGCGCGCCACAGCGGCCAAAGCGCTGGCCGTGGTGCAAGCAGAGGCCGCCGCCGCGCCGCCGCCGCGCGATTTCGTCGGCAGCCTGCGCGCGAAAGTCGCCGCCGGGAAGCCGGCGGTGATTGCCGAGGTCAAGAAAGCCAGTCCCAGCAAAGGCGTGCTGCGCGAGCATTTCGAACCGGCGGCGATCGCACGCAGCTACGAGCAGCATGGCGCTGCGTGTTTGTCGGTGCTCACGGACGCGCAATTTTTCAGCGGGAAAATCAATGACTTGCACGAAGCGCGCGCGGCTTGCCGGCTGCCGGTGCTACGCAAGGATTTCATGATCGAGCCGTACCAGGTTTACGAGTCGCGCGCGGCGGGAGCGGACTGCATCCTCCTGATCGTGGCCGCGCTCGATCAGCCGCGCATGCGGGAACTGGAGTCGATTGCGCGTGAGCTTGACCTGGCAGTGCTGGTCGAAGTGCACGATGGCGAGGAACTCGAACGGGCGTTGAAGCTCAGGACGCCGTTGATCGGCATCAACAACCGCAACCTGCGCACGTTCGAGACGCGGCTCGACACCACGCTCGGTCTGCTCGGCCGGATTCCCGATGATCGAATCGTGATCACCGAAAGCGGCATCCTGAAGCCGGAAGACGTGAAAACCATGCGCGGCAACAAAGTGAACTGTTTCCTGGTCGGCGAAGCTTTCATGCGTGCCGCCGAGCCCGGCGTCGAACTGGAACGGCTGTTCGGAAGGAGCTTGTCGGGCCCAAGTCCGACAAGCTCCTAGCGGTATACTGGCAACATGCTTGATCTTGAACGTCTGATCATCGGCTTCGACAAGGGCCTGCGCACGCTGTTTGCGCCGGCGCAATCGCTGCGCCGCACGCCAGGCGACGAATTGCCGGACGCGGAAATGCCGCCATCCCGGCGCGCGCTGGCAGCGGCTCTGATGCGCGTCAATCATAGTGGCGAGATCTGCGCCCAGGCGCTTTACCAAGGTCAGGCGTTAACGGCGCGTGATTCGGCGGCGAAGCAGGCGCTCGAGCAGGCGGCGCAGGAGGAAACCGAGCATCTGGCGTGGACCGAACGCCGCATCGAGGAACTGGGCGGCCGCAAAAGCGTGCTCAACCCGCTGTGGTATGCCGGTTCATTTGCCCTCGGTGCGGTATCCGGCCTGCTCGGCGACAAATGGAATCTCGGCTTTCTCGCCGAAACCGAGCGCCAGGTGGTCGAACACCTGGAAGGCCACCTGCGGCGGCTGCCGGAAGAAGATCAGAAAAGCCGCGCCATCCTGGAACAGATGAAAGACGACGAGGCGCGCCACGCCACGAGCGCGCTCCAGCACGGCGCGGCCGAATTGCCTTCCCCCGCGAAGCTTGCGATGCGCTTGTCGTCGGAGGTGATGACGAAGACCGCGTTCTGGATTTAAGACCCAAAAAACAAAGCCACAGAGGTTTCCCGGATTTCGAAGTCGTGCGTGATCGCAGCGGTCTTGCCGAGCATGATCGATGCCGAGCAGTACTTCTCCGCCGACAGGTGAACCGCGCGCTCGACCTGCTGCGCTTTCAGCCCCTTGCCGGTGACAATGAAGTGAAAGTGAATTGCGGTAAAGACTTTCGGGTCTTCCGCTGCGCGTTCCGCGGCGATCTCGACCACGCAATCGGTGACCGGCGCGCGTGCCTTGCGCAGAATGTGCACCACGTCGTAGACAGTGCAGCCGCCGGTGCCCATCAGCACGATTTCCATCGGCCGCGGTCCCAGGTTGCGGCCGCCGCCTTCCGGCGCGCCGTCCATGACGATGGCGTGGCCGCTCTCCGACTCCGCGACGAAACATACATTTTCATGCAACTTGATGCGAACTTTCATGGCGTTCTTTTCACTCCGTTCTTTAGTGCTTTCCATTTTAGGAGTTTGTCGGACTTGTGTTCGACAAACTCCTAGCGGCCAAGCAGGAATTTTAGCCGATACCAGGCGCTGCCGATGGTTTCGTGGAAAAACTTGCTGCTGTCCGCGAGCGCATGGGCATTCGGCAGAAACGACAGCACGGTCGGTTTATAACCCGTGGTAAATTCTATTGGCGCCGCTACTACGCTGAACCCGGCGTGTTCGAAAGTCATTTTCGCGCGCGGCATGTGCGAGGCATGAGTGACGAGCCAGATGCGGCGAATTCCGGCGGCATTGAGTATCTGGTAGCTCAGGCGCGCATTTTCCAGGGTGGTGTCCGATTTATCCTCGACCCACATCACGGGAACCTGGAAATCCTGGTTAAGCACCGCTTTCATCAGCACGGCTTCGGCGGTCGGATTGCCATCGGGGTTACCGCCAGTGGCCAGGATGGGTTTTTGAGTTGCGCGGTGGAGATGAGCGGCATAGCGCAGACGGACGAGGACAGCCGCCGGAACCGTGTCAGCGCCATATTCCGGCGCGGCAGGATAGATGCCGCCGCCGAGAACTATGATGGCTTGTGCGCTGTTGTCGGCCAGGGGATAGGCTGGCGCGGGTTCCAGTGTTTGCAACAGGCGGCTGGAAACATACGAGGTGGACAACACGTAGAGGGCGATCAGCGCCAGCCAGATCAGGCTTTTGCCCAGGCGCGGGCGGCGCAACGCAATAACCCAGCCGGCGGCGCTCAACAGCAGCAGATTACCGGGCGGCATGAGGAGCATGGCAATGCTATTGGTGACGGTCGAGTTCATTTAATGCCTTGTTTAAAATATAGTTTTATCGATATCCCGCGGCTGCGGGCAGTACTGCCCCCGGCTCGGGCTGTTTGACACAGACGCCTGATTTGCAATAGAATTCGCGGTTCCTTAAATGCACACAGTCAGCGGGATCAACACCAATGAAGACGTTTTCCGCCAAGCCGCATGAAGTCAAGCACGACTGGTATGTCGTGGACGCCTCCGGCAAGGTGCTGGGCCGGCTCGCGGCCGAAATTGCGCTGCGCCTGCGCGGCAAGCACAAACCCGAGTTTACGCCGCATGTCGATACCGGCGATTATATCGTTGTGGTCAATGCCGATAAATTGCGCGTGACCGGCAATAAAGCGCAGGGCAAGATTTATCACCGCCATTCTGGATATCCCGGCGGGATTTACTCCACCAACTTCGAAAAACTGCATGCGCGCCATCCCGGCCGCGTGCTGGAAATGGCGGTCAAGGGCATGCTGCCCAAGGGGCCGCTCGGTTATGCGATGCTGGGCAAAATGAAGGTTTACGCCGGCACAGTCCATCCGCATGCCGCGCAGCAGCCGAAAACTCTGGAAATCTAAGGCGGGCATCATATGGCAGTGCAAGCAGTGCAGAACAACTATGGAACCGGCCGGCGCAAAAGCGCGGTGGCACGGGTATATATGAAGCCCGGCAAGGGCAACATCACGGTGAACGGCAGGCCGGTCGATCAGTTTTTTTCGCGTGAAACCGGGCGCATGATCGTGCGGCAGCCGCTCGCATTGACCAATAATCTGACGAGCTTTGACATCAGGGTCAACGTCGGCGGTGGCGGCGAATCCGGCCAGGCTGGCGCGGTGCGCCATGGCATCACCCGCGCGCTGATCGATTACGATGCGGCGCTGAAACCGGTGCTCAAGAAAGCCGGGCTGGTCACGCGCGATGCGCGCGAGGTCGAGCGCAAAAAAATGGGCCTGCGCAAGGCGCGTCGGCGCAAGCAATTCTCGAAACGCTGAGTCCGGAGCACGGAACAAAGCCGCCTGCGGGCGGCTTTGTTATTTCCGGGCCTATAATTCAGGGGAACCGGGATGATGGCGAAAGCATTGTTTGGTTTCTAGGAGTTTGTCGGACTTAGCCCCGACAAACTCCTAAAATGAAAAAACTTAAGAACGGGCTAAACGAATAGCATGCAAGTAACGTTGGTTCCGGCCAGCACAGCATTTCGAGACGCAAAGCTTCTTTTTCTTAAGCAGCCTGTCGCCGAAGCGTCGATCAACAGCGATTCGTTAACACTACCCGTTCCGGTGAATGGGGGCCAAGTCCGACAGGCTGCTAGGTGCGGATTTTAGGATAGCGAGATGACACGGAAAATCATCAAAATCGGTATCGTCGGCGGCACCGGATATACCGGGGTCGAGTTGCTGCGGCTGCTGGCTCAGCACCCGTATTGCGAATTGCGCGTGATTACTTCGCGCAAGGAAGCGGGAATGGGCGTGGCCGAGATGTTTCCCAATCTGCGCGGCAGGATTTCGCTTGAATTCACCGAGCCTTCCACCGCCGCTCTCAACGGATGCGACGTGGTGTTTTTCGCCACGCCCAACGGCGTGGCGATGAATGACGCGCGCGCGCTTTACGATGCGGGCGTGCGCATGATCGATGTCGCCGCCGATTTCCGGATCAAGGACGTCGCGCTGTGGGAAAAATGGTACGGCATGAAACACGCCTGTCCCGAGCTTGTTGCCGAGGCGGTCTACGGGCTGCCTGAAATCAACCGCGAGAAAATCAGGAATGCGCGGCTGGTTGCCAATCCAGGTTGCTATCCCACCGCAGTGCAGCTGGGTTTTCTGCCGCTGGTCGAGGCCGGCGTCGTCGATACGGAGCACCTGATTGCCGACGCCAAGTCCGGCGTTTCGGGCGCCGGGCGCAAGGCCGAAGTGCATACACTGTTCGCCGAGGCTTCGGATAACTTCAAGGCCTACGGTGTCCCGGGACATCGCCATCTTCCCGAAATTGCACAAGGCCTCGCGCAGATCGCCGGCAAGCCCGTCAAGGTGGTGTTCGTGCCGCATCTTGCGCCTATGATCCGGGGCATCCACGCCACGCTTTACGCGCAGCTGACCGTGGCCACGGATCTGCAGTCGCTTTATGAAAAACGCTACGCCGGCGAGACCTTTGTCGATGTCATGCCCGCCGGCAGCCATCCCGATACACGCTCCGTGCGCGGCGCCAATCACTGCCGTATCGCCGTGCATCGGCCGCAGGACGGCGATACTGTCGTCGTGCTGTCCGTGATCGATAATCTGGTGAAAGGCGCGGCCGGACAGGCAGTGCAAAACATGAACATCATGTTCGGTCTGCCGGAGGCAACGGGGCTGGAGCAGATCGCGTTGCTGCCGTAGAACAATGCCCATGCAATTGCTGAAAATACTCAAGCGCAAGTTCGGCATTTCGGCTCCCCGCGTTGCGGTGCGCACCCACGTTTCCTGGTATCTGCGCTGGCTCGGTATTGTTGCGGTCGGCGGTTTGATATTCGGCGCCGGCTGGGCAACTTACGATTTCGGCATGGAGTTTGCCGGATTTCGCCAGGGTGAAGCCGACCGTGCACTGGTGGAACTCAGGGGGACGATCGAAAACCAGCGGCGGGAACTCTCGGAATTGCATTCCAAAGTGGCGCGCGCGGAACGTCAATTGCAGATCGAACGCGCGACTTATGGCGATCTGGCAAAACAAGTGAAATCCATGGCCGGGGAAAACGCGACGCTCAAGGAAGATCTCGCATTTTTCCAGTCCCTGATGCCGGCGAGCGGCAAGGACGGAGCGATCACGATAAACCGTTTCCGGTTACAACCGGAAACGCTGCCCGGCGAGTACAGTTACCGGCTGTTGCTGGTGCAGACCGGACAGCGCGCAAAAGAGTTTCAGGGCAGCCTCCAGTTTGTCCTGAATCTGCAACAGAATGACCGCCAAATGGTGCTGACGCTGCCTCCGGAGCAGGACAAAAGCGCCAAGGAATACCGGCTTAATTTCAAGTTTTTCCAGCGGATTGAAGGCACTTTCAAAATCCCGTCTGATGCCGTCGTGAAGGGCTTGCAGGTGAGGGTCTTTGAAAACGGCGGCAATACGCCTAAACTAACGCAAAACGTGAACATTTCCTGAGGAGGTCCGTCATGTTCGGGAACAAAGGCAACAAGCCGCAGAATCGCATCGATTGCCTGATTGGCGCCGGCACCATGATCGAAGGCAATATCACATTTAGCGGCGGTTTGCGCGTCGACGGTCATGTGCGCGGCAACGTGATGGCCGTGGATGGCAAGCCCGGGACGCTGGTGCTCTCGGAGCAGGCGCAGATCGAGGGCGAAATCCGCGTTTCTCACGTGGTCATTAACGGTACGGTCGTGGGGCCGGTGCATGCGGTCGAATACGTTGAACTGCAGTCCAAAGCCAATGTCACAGGTGATGTATACTACAAAACGCTCGAAATGCAGCTCGGGGCGGTGATCCAGGGCCGGCTGGTGTATCAGGACGACGCGAAGTCCGACAAGATCGTGCAGCTTAAACCGGCTTCGGCGGAATAGCTTCAGGCTTTTCGAGCGCCTCCAATTTTACGTATCGGGTATTATCTTCAAGGAATTTGTTAGGAGCATGACATGAATGCAGTGACCGAAATGCCGAATCTTCTGGTGTTTACCGACAATGCGGCGAACAAGGTGAAACAGCTGATCGACGAGGAGGGCAACCCCGAGCTCAAGCTGCGTGTGTTCGTGACCGGCGGAGGCTGTTCCGGCTTCCAGTACGGCTTCACCTTCGACGAGACCATTAATGAAGACGACACCCCGATGCAAAAAGGCGGCGTCACGCTGTTGATCGATCCGATGAGCCTGCAATATCTGTCGGGTGCGGAAATCGACTATCAGGAAGGCATCGAAGGAGCGCAGTTCGTGATCAAGAACCCGAACGCAACCTCGACCTGCGGCTGCGGATCATCGTTCTCCGCGTGATCTGATTCACTCGAACAAAAAGGCGGCCCGGGGGCCGCCTTTTTGTTTAATGGAAAACCTGATCATTGGTGCTTTTCATTTTAGGAGTTTGTCGAACACAAGTCCGACAAACTCTTAAGCGGGGTAAATCGCGCCGAGTACGCGCGGGCCTTTTGCACCGGTCACGCCGGGCAAATTGCCGGGTTTGCCGTGCAGTGCCTGGCGTGCGAGCCAGGCGAACGCCAGTGCTTCCAGCCACTCCGCATCGATCCCCAATGTATCGGTTACATCCAGCTTCGCGCCCGACAGGAGTTCGCGCAGGCGGCTGATCAGCGCCTTATTGCGGGCGCCGCCGCCGCATGCGTAAACTTCAGTTGCGCCGCTGCAATGATTGCCGATGGCTTGCGCGATGCCTGCGGCAGTGAGTTCGAGCAATGTGGCCTGAACATCGGTTGCAGATTCAGTGCCGGAGAGCGCACGCTTGAGCCACGCGAGATTGAAGGCCTCGCGCCCGGTGCTTTTCGGCGGCGGGAGCCTGAAGAATTCATGGGACAGAAACGTGTCGAGCAGCGCGGGAAGGACCTTACCCTGTGCCGCCCATGCGCCATTCTCGTCGTATGACTTTCCCATATTCCCCATGATCCATGCATCCAGCAGCAGATTGCCGGGTCCGCAGTCAAAGCCGGTTACAACACCCGACGGGGGTAAGTCGGTTACATTCGCGATGCCGCCGATGTTGACAATGACACGGTGACGGTTGGCGTCGTGAAAAAGCTGATGATGGAAAGCGGGAACCAGTGGCGCGCCCTGACCGCCGGCGGCGATATCACGGCTGCGAAAATCGCACACCACGGTGATGCCGGAGAGTTCGGCGAGCAGCGCTCCATTGACAAGCTGCAGGGTATAGCCGGCGTCGGGCCGGTGGCGCACAGTCTGCCCATGGCAGCCGATAGCGGCAATCTGCGGCGGCTTTATTCCGGCCTGGGCAAGCAAGGTCCTGACCGCCGCGGCATAGGCATGGGAGAGACGGTTGGCGATGGCGGCGGCGCGGTGCAGCTCATTGCGCCCTTCGTCGTGCAGTTCAAGCAGGCTTTCGCGCAATTGCGGCTGGAACGGCTGATAGTGACTATGCAGCAACCGGACGCCGGCGCCGCCGAAATCGGCGATTGCGGCGTCGATGCCGTCAAGGCTGGTGCCGGACATCAACCCGACGAAGAGTTCGGGCATCGGAGGAAGCGGGCGACCTAATCCAGGCGAGCGGTCTTGGTCCCGCGCAATAGCATCAGGCGTTGCGCCATCAGTTGCGTCATGGTTTCGAATGCCGGTTTCTGGACCGCCGTGATCGGCGGCGCGGAAGGCATCACCACGCGCAGCGGGTTTTGCTGTAAGTTGTTGACGCGGAATTCGTAGTGCAAATGCGGGCCGGTTGCCAGTCCGGTCATGCCGACATTGCCGATCACGTCACCCTGGGCAACGCGGCTGCCTTTGTGCAATCCCTTGCCGATGCGCGACAGGTGTCCATACCAAGTCGAGAATTTCGATTGGTGGCGCAGCACCACGAGATTGCCATAGCCGCCGGCGTGCCTGCCGGCAAACTCGACGATGCCATCGGCGGTGGCCTTGACCCGGGTGCCGGTGGCTGCCGCGTAATCGATGCCCTTGTGTGCGCGCCATTCCTTCAGCACCGGGTGATAGCGCGCGTTGGTGAAGCCTGAACTGATGCGGGAAAACTCCAGCGGCGACCGCAGGAATGCCTTGCGGATGTTCTTGCCTTCAAGCGTGTAGTATCCGCCGTGGCCTTCGGCGTTCTCAAAATAGGCGGCCTGGTAGATCTTGCCCTGGTTGATGAATTCCGCGGCCAGCACGCGCCCGGTTCTGACGACTTCACCCAGATGGTAGAAGACTTCGTAGACGACGGTAAAATGGTCGCCTTTGCGCAGGTCCTTGTGAAAGTCGATATCGGTGGAAAAGATGTCGGCGATCTGGGTGGCGACGGCGTCGGAAAGATGGGCGGCATCGGTGGCGGCAAAGAGCGAGCTTCTGATTTCGCCCGATTGCATCAGGGTGCGTTGCTCAAGTTGTATCGGTTGCTCGCTGACGCTGTAGCCGTCGGCGCCGCGCTCCGCGGAAAACAGGCTGTTGCCATTGAGATAGCGCAACGCGACAAGCTGGCCGTCGGCAGCGGTTTGGGCGCGAATAGTGCGGCCCGGTATCAATTGATGCAGCGCTTTCGCCTCGCGGGTGCTGCGCAAAGTATTGACCGCCTCCGGGTCGTCCACCTGCAGCCGTGCGAGCAGGCTCGCAATGGTATCACCGCGCTGAATACGTTCCTCGCGCCAGAATGCCTGTTTCGGATCGTAGGCCGTGGCAAAGTCCGGCAGCGCAATTTGCTCGATGACCCGGGCGGCGACAGGCTGCTCGATGATGGTATTGGGTGCGATACCAAAAGCGGCGACGATTCCGACAAACGGCAGTATCGCGATGGCAAACAGCCGGCTGAGTTTGTTGTTTGAGACCAGCCGCAGCAGGTTTTGCGCTAGAATCGCGCTTTGAGCTTGCTGCATGATTTCCCTGAGGTTTTTCTTAAAGCGGCAAGCTTAGCAGAATCCTCTCCGATGGCAAACTCGAAATTTCGCATCGTGAAATGTAAAACACCATGGCATCGCTAGACGCGCAACTCGAAACCGTCAAACGTGGCTGCGACGAAATCCTGATCGAAGCCGAGCTCCGGGACAGGCTCAAACCCGGGCGACCGTTGCGCGTCAAGGCCGGTTTCGATCCCACCGCCCCCGACCTCCACATCGGTCACACGGTGCTTATCAATAAACTGAAACAGTTTCAGGATCTCGGCCACCACGTTCTGTTCCTGATCGGTGATTTCACCGGCATGATCGGCGATCCCACCGGGAAGAACGCGACGCGCCCGCCGCTCACGCGCGAAGAGGTGGCGCGGAATGCCCTTACCTACACCGATCAGGTATTCAAGATTCTCGACCGCGACCGGACCGAGGTCGTATTCAACTCGTCGTGGATGGGCAAGATGAGCGCCGCGGACATGGTACGGCTCGCCGCGACCCACACCGTGGCACGCATGCTCGAGCGCGACGACTTCAGCAAGCGCTACAAAGGCAATCAGCCGATCGCGATCCACGAGTTTCTCTACCCGCTGGTGCAGGGCTACGATTCGGTAGTGCTCAAATGCGACATCGAACTCGGCGGCACTGACCAGAA
>CAYIRZ010000058.1:0-12154 GCA_964365845.1 uncultured Streptomycetaceae bacterium | reverse complement strand
GGAGCGGCTGGAAGACCTCGTCACGAAGCCCACCTATTACAAGGACCCGGAAAACACCGCCAAAACACTGGAGCCCGACGGCTGGATGCACAGCGGCGACCTGGGCTATATGGACGAGGACGGTTTCGTGTTCGTCACCGGCCGCATCAAGGAACTCATCATCAAGGGCGGCGAGAACATCGCGCCGCGCGAAATTGACGAAGCGCTGCTCAGACACCCCGCGGTGCTGGAAGCCGCCGCCGTCGGCATACCGGACAAGAATTACGGCCAGGAAATCATGGCGTGCGTGGTGCTCAAGCCCGGCTGCGAGTGCACGATGGATGAATTGATGGCATTCTCGCTGAGTGAACTCGGCAAGTACAAGACACCCAAGGTCATCAAGTTCGTCGCTGATCTGCCCAAAGGCCCTTCGGGCAAGGTGCAGCGTTTGAAGCTGCTGGAGTTCTGAAATACCCGGGCCGGCGCGCGCGGCGGCTCAGGAGAGCCTGGTATGAGTTATCATGAAAAATCTTCAACATTCAAGAAAACCAGCATCTGCATAAGATATGAACTTCTACGACAAATGGATATTGCCGCGGCTGATGGATTTCGTGATGCGGAACAAGGAAGCGACGCGTTACCGTCTGCAGATCGTGCCGGAGGCGCGCGGCACGGTCCTTGAAGTCGGCATCGGCTCGGGGCTTAACCTGCCTTTTTATGGCGCCGGGGTTGAACAACTCTACGGTCTCGATCCGTCCGAAGAATTGCTGAGCATGGCCAGAAAAAAAGCCCGCGCCAGCACATTTCCTGTCAGCTTCCTTGCCTATTCGGGCGAAGAGATTCCCCTCGATAACGGTTCCGTCGATACCGTAGTCACGACCTGGACCCTGTGCACCATTCCCGATCCGGTGAAAGCCCTGCTTGAAATGAAGCGAGTGCTCAAGCCCGGCGGAATGCTGCTGTTTGCCGAACACGGCCTGGCCCCCGAGGCTAGTGTCCAAGGCTGGCAGCAGCGGCTCAACCCGCTGTGGAGCAGGATCGCCGGAGGATGCAACCTGAATCGGAAAATGGATGCGCTGATCGAGGCGGCAGGCTTTCGGATCGGGACACTGGAAACTGAATACGCCAAAGGGCCGCGCCCCATGAGTTACATCTATGCCGGCCGGGCGCAGCCGGCCATCTCGACATCATGAATTGATCCAGGTCAAACCATCTGCCTGAGGCGGTTGCATTCGGGCTTTCGCGCGGCTAGTATCCACAGCATGAAGCTGTCTCGGATAGCAAGGCGTATCGTGGCCGGCGTTGCGGGCCTGATGTTGTTGACGTATCTGACCACAACTGCCGCCCATGCTTGTATTCTGAGCGCTGCTGGCCCGCAAGACAGCGCTATGCCTGAGCCATGCTGCGAAGCCGCCGCTGAGGCCAGAACCTCTACCGAGTTGAGCTGTTGCCAGGTCAACTATTCATCACTGCAGGTGACGCCGGAAGCAACCAAGGTCGCTGCGCTCGCCGCGGTCGAACTGCCGATGATCGCGGCACGTCTGGATACCCCATTTTTCACCGAGTGCACCACTGCGGCCGCAACATCGCCGTCGGCTCACGCCAACTCCCCTCCGCTGCACACTCTCTACTGCCGTCTGCGTAATTAGACCTCCGCTTTAGCGTTATGCCTGCGGCCATCGTGGCCGCTCTTTGGCACGACACCTTGGTGCGGAGGTTTTATGCATTTCACCCTGATGCGCGTCTCGGAAGTGCACGAGTGCGCCGACGTGGTCATGAAAATAATCGGTCGGTTCGCGCGCTTCCGCCAAAGGAAGCAATTAAAGTATTCCTCACAATTTTAAAATTGGCAGAAGGAAAGGAAAAAATGGAAACGATAAAGGATATGGCCCACAAGAAAATGCTTTATGCGCTGATTGCCGTTACGGTAATCGTGATACTGCTTGGCATCTATATTAGTCAGGAGAACACCACCCAGCCGAGGCCGGATTCGGATCGGCCGCTTGCTGCAGCCGGCGTGCTTGTTTCACCTGACCCATTTTTCGATTTCGGCAAGATCTCAATGGCGGCGGGAAATGTTTCGCACCGGTTCACGATCGAAAATACCGGCGGATCTGCAATCACCATCACCAAGCTCTACACCTCCTGCATGTGCACTACTGCAACGTTGATAACGCTGGCGGGAAAGAAAGGACCGTTCGGCATGCCCGGGCACGCGGCTATTCCGAGCATTGCCGAAATCATGGCGCCAGAAGGGAGAGCCCAGGTAGAAATCGTGTTTGATCCAAAGGCCCACGGACCCGCCGGGGTCGGCCGCATCGAACGCGTCATCACGGTAGAAACCAAAGCGGGCCGGCCGCTCGAACTTGGATTCGTCGCCATGGTAACGCCGTAAGTAAGCCAACATGAATAAAACCCTTGCGGCGTTAATCGGATTCGGCGTATTGCTTGTTGGATCCGTATTTTTCTTCCAATTCGGAAATGTGGGGACGGCGGCGCTCTGGCATCTGTCGAATGAGGGCAAGTGGCTGTTGCCGCTGGTCGCTGTCGCGGCTCTCATAGACAGCATCAATCCCTGCGCTTTTTCGATCCTGATACTCACGATTGCTTTTCTCTTCAGCCTTGGCAAATTGCGATCGAGCATCCTGGAAATCGGGAGTGCGTACATTCTCGGCATCTTCCTGGTCTACATGCTTATCGGCCTCGGGATTCTGCAGGTGCTCCACATTTTCGACACGCCGCATTTCATGGCAAAGGTCGGCGCATCCCTTTTGATTGTGCTTGGGCTTATCAATATCATCAACGAGTTCTTCCCGGCATTCCCCATTAAACTGAAAATCCCGCAAGCCGCACACCACAAGATAGCGACGTTGATGGAAAAAGGATCGCTCCCGTCCGCGTTTCTTCTGGGCGGACTGGTGGGTGTCTGCGAGTTCCCGTGTACCGGGGGACCCTACCTCATGGTACTGGGATTGCTTCACGATCAGACGACCTACGCGGTCGGCCTCGGCTATCTCGTGCTTTACAATCTGATCTTTATCCTGCCGCTGGTGATAATCCTTCGTATTTCAGGCGACAAGGCGCTCGTGGACAAGGTGCAGGCATGGAAGAACCAGGAAACACGAACGATGCGGTTCGGGGGTGGCATCGCCATGATCCTGCTTGGTCTCGTTTTCTTCGCTCTGTGATACGAGGAACAAACACAATGAGTGACAACGTTGACACGGGCAGCACCGGTTCGCAGCGGAGCGTCACACGCTTGAGGGGATTCGTGCCTTTGCTGCTGTTCCTTGGCCTGGCGGTGTTGTTCGGCGTTGGGCTGACATTGAACCCAAGGGAAATCCCGTCGCCGCTCATCGGCAAGCCGGTGCCGGAATTCAGCCTGCCTCCCGTAAAGGGCCGTTTACTGGGGCTGTCCAGCGCCGACCTCAAGGGAGAAGTATCGCTGGTCAACGTTTTCGCATCCTGGTGCACGGCCTGTCGCGCGGAGCATCCGCTGCTGATTCCGCTGATAAATGAGTTGCGCAAATGAATCCGGCAAGGAATGGTAATGCGACAAAAGGAGAAGCAAACATGAAGGGCACGACAAGGCAACAAGGAATCCAGGCCGGTAACGCGCAAGCAGTCTTTGTGTCGCGAATTTTGATGGTCGTCTTGGCTATCATCCTCCTGCCTGCGCTCGCTGCCGGCCCGTCAAGCCGTGGCGCGCCTAAGGGGAACCCGCGTCTCGCGAGCCTGCAGATCGAGATCTGGCCGGAATTCGACCGCCCGGCAGCGCTCGTGATTCTCAGGGGCGAGTTGGCGGCGGACGTTACTCTACCGGCTGCTGTATCGCTTCGCATCGCCGCTTCGTCCGGCGGCCCGACGGCGGTGGCATCCTCGACCGGGCCGGGCGCCGGGCTCTTCAATGTGAAGTACGAGCGCAAGAACGCCGACGACTTCATCACGCTAAGCTTCGAGACCCCGCAGCGCTTGTTCCACGTCGAGTTCTACGAACCGCTCGTGACAGGTACGCCCGAGCGCAGCTACACCTATGTTTGGCCGAGCGACCTGGCGGTGGACCGGCTGAGCGTGATTCTCCAGGAGCCTGCGGGAGCGCTCAACCTCTCGGTACAGCCGGATCTTGACGGCACCGCCACCGGCCAAAACGGGTTGCGCTACCGGTCGGCGGAACTCGGCGCCCTGGAGGCGGGAAAGCAACTGCCCATCAAGATCCGCTACACGAAGACGGATCCGCGAACCTCGGAGCAAATACTTCAGCTCAAAACCCCTGACGTATCACCTGCGCCGGCCTCGGGCCCCACTGGCCAATCTTCCCGCTGGTGGGCCCTGGTTTTCGCCGTCGCCGCGGCGCTGGTCATCGCTGCCTGGGCGGCTTATCTGTGGTGGTGGCGACAGCGCAGGAAAGCATCCGGTGCGCAGTCGGCCGACGCTGGTTTTTGCTCCCAATGCGGCGCCCAGCCGGCCTCAGGCGCCCGCTTTTGCTCGAAGTGCGGCGCGCCGCTGGGAAACGAAGAGCGCATTTCAAAAAGACCAAAACCGCTCTAAAAAAGAGGGCCTATGACCATCATTCTGATCACGACCCTCTCGATACTCGCTATTACGGGGTTGGCGTGGCTGGCAAGAAAGGTCCTGCCTTTTCCCGTTTGCCCCATTTGTGTCGGCGTC
Source organism: uncultured Streptomycetaceae bacterium (assembly GCA_964365845.1). Taxonomy (GTDB): domain Bacteria; phylum Pseudomonadota; class Gammaproteobacteria; order Burkholderiales; family SG8-41; genus CAKKQX01. The sequence continues at coordinate 7,507 of CAYIRZ010000058.1, read as the reverse complement.
GCCGGCACATGGCTCTGGATGCTGGCCGGGCGGCTCGCGGGCTTTGCGTTCGATGCCCCAATGCTCGCGATACTTCTGGGCGGATCGGTGGCTGGCATTGCTTATCAGCTTGAAAAGCATCTGCCCCAGGGCCGTTCGCCGCTGCTATGGAAAACGCTGTTCCTGCCGATCGGTTTCGTGGCCGCCTATGGGCTCGCCGTGGCGCATTGGCGTTTGCTGGCGATGGCTATCGTCGCCCTTCTGCTTCTGACGGCGGTATTTTTTGTGCCGCGCCGTCAACCTGAAAAAAATAGCGCCGTCGTCGAAAAGCTCAAAGAAGATATGAAAAAATGTTGCTGAGGAATACGCCACCGCCACCGCAGCCCATACACGTCCGGCTGATGGACTGCGTTCTGGCATGAGCATGGAAATCGATCAAGGCGCGTTGCGATGAGCGATATATCCAGTCTCGGCTTATTGACTGCCTTCGCGGCGGGGATAGTCTCCTTCCTCTCGCCCTGCGTGCTGCCGCTGGTGCCCGCCTATGTTTCCTACATCGCCGGCCACTCGCTGACGCGCTCTCGCCACGGAGAACATTTCGCCCAGAAGCTCTCGGCACTCGCGCTGAGCCTGTGTTTCGTGCTGGGATTCTCGACGATATTTATCACGCTCGGCGCGAGCGCCACCGCGCTCGGGCAACTGCTGCTGCGCTACCGCTACGAGACGAACATCGTGGGCGGCGGGATCGTCATCGTGTTCGGCCTCTTCACGGCCGGGTTCCTGAAAATCCCCTGGTTTCAACACGATTTCCGTCTCCATCCCCATGTCGGGAGCGGACAGCCGCTGGCCGCGTACGTGCTGGGTCTCGCGTTCGGATTCGGCTGGACGCCCTGTATCGGACCGGTGCTGGGAGCGATACTCACGGTAAGCGCAGTGGCTGCCTCGGTCTCCGGCGGCATTGTTCTGCTGGGCGTATACTCCGTCGGGCTCGGAATACCGTTCCTCGCTTGCGCAGTCTTCACCGGTGCGTTTGCAAAACGGCTCAGGAATCTCGGCCGCATCGGCCGTTGGCTCCAGATTGCGGCGGGCGTCGTGATGGTGCTCATGGGTCTCGCCATGATCACCGGCCAGCTCACGGTGTTCGCGCTATGGCTTCTCAACACGTTCCCCGTATTTTCGACCGTCGGCTGAGCAGCCAAGAGCCCGGCGCCGTACGAATTGTGACGCAATACGCAATACATTGATTAAGGGAGAACTTCATTACAGATCAGTTTTCCGTCTCGGCAGCCAGCCGGCGGTGCTCCTTCGCTAGCGCAAGATTCTCCTCTGCTGCTTGCTGATAGATGCGCACAAGGTTCTCGCAATGCGCGGCCAAACTCTTGTTTTCTCTTCTTGCAATGCTTGAACCGCGGGCCCTCGTTCCGCCCGCGATATAGCCTCGTTCGTACGCCCGTGCCAAGCCGCGATGCCGTTCGACCGCGACCCTATCTCCTTCCGCCTGTTGCTCATAAACGGCGGCAATCTCCTGATGATCCGCGCGAGTGTGCGCCGCTTCGATTTTCTGCTCAAAGTCGGCAGGCTTGATCGGCCCTTCGGCCGCGCAACCGCCCAAAGTCAAAATAGCCAGGACTAGTGCAAGAACTTTTATCGGATCCATCGCGCTTCTCCTTCCGTTGGTTTGGTCATCGAGGTTGGCGTTGAGTGACGTTGCCTCGCCTCGAATTACGTAAAGGCGAGGCACGCCACATTTACTTGCCGCTCTTATCGTCATCAGCTTTGGCGCCGTCCTTTGGCGCGGTGGTTTTTCTTGCCCCGTGTGTCGTAACGCCCTCGTCGTGCCGGCCACCCGTGGCGGTTCGCGTTACTTTGCTCTCTTGCGTGGCGGCGGGCTTGCCCATGCCGTGCGGTTTTTCGTCGTGGCGGCCTTGCGCAAGCGCCGATGTCGATAAGGCGATTCCAAGGATTATCGTGAGTGCTGCGAGAGTTTTCGTTTTCATGATGTGCTCCTGTGTGGGCTCAATTCTGGCGAGAAAAGACGGCCTCGTGATTCGAGGCCGCCAAAATGGAAGAATCGGGTGCAAATGGCAATCAGCCCGGGATGTGCGCCGCCGGGTGGCGGACGAAGACCCTGGTCTGCCCTGCCGCGAAGTCCGTCGGCGCGATCGCTTTGAGCGGGATATCGGCCTCGCCGAGGGTGTCAGCTCTCCACGTAAAGCTTTGCCCCTTGTCGTTTTTGACGACCAAGACTCCGTCGTGCTCGGCGTTGATGTATTTCGTCGAGGCGGTGATGTTTACCGTTCTCTGACCGGCCAGCTCTTGAGCCAACTTAGCCGCCCGTTGCTCGAGGTACTGAGCCTGGGCCGGCAGCGGTTTCCAATATTGATCGTCAGCACCCTTGGGGAAAGTGCCTTGGTCGGCGATAGCCAAACCGACTTGCGCGCTTAACAGTCCACCTGCGATCAAAATAGCAATATTACGTTTCAACATGATAGTTCTCCTTACCAAGAAAGTTAACCAATCAAGAGGGATTCCCCTCAACTCGCGCCCGCACACTGCTTTGCGCGTTACCTATCAAACCGGACAGGCAAACTGTTTTGTGTCAGTCCGATACGATGAAGCAATTGTGTGCGCCCGATACCAACGAGCTAATGACCGGGAAATTACATTTGTGTAATGAAGCGGCCTCGTGAAATAAGATTACAATTTTGTCATCCACAATAGGGGCGGATTGGCTCAGAATACTGTGTCGAGCAGAGGGAATTGATATGCGCATTCTGGTGGTGGAAGACGAACCCAAGGCCGGGGATTACATAAAGAAAGGGTTAAGCGAATCCGGCTTCGTGGTGGACTTGGCTCGCACGGGGCCCGACGGTCAGCATTTGGCTACTTCCGGGGACTACGATCTTGTCGTTCTGGACGTGATGCTGCCGGGTATTGACGGCTGGCGCGTCATGCAGGAAATCCGGAAAACGAAGGATACCCCGGTCCTGTTCCTGACGGCGCGCGATGCGATCGAGGACCGCGTCAAAGGACTGGAACTTGGCGCGGACGATTATCTCATCAAGCCATTCGCATTTGCGGAATTACTGGCTCGTGTCCGCACGCTTTTGCGGCGGGGCCCATTGCGCGAAGAAGAGTTTATCCAGATCGCCGATCTGGAAATCGATGTGCTCAAACGCCGGGTCACGCGAGGCGGCAAACGAATCGCGCTCACCACCAAGGAGTTTTCCCTGTTGCATTTGCTGGCCGCTCATCAGAGCGAGGTGTTGTCACGCTCGCTCATCGCATCGCAAGTATGGGATATGAATTTCGACAGCGATACCAATGTTGTCGATGTTGCCATCCGCCGGCTCCGCGCCAAGGTGGATGACCCGTTCCTGCACAAGCTCATACATACGGCACGCGGCATTGGGTATGTGATCGAGGAGCGGGGATGAATTTGCTGCGGCACATGTCGCTCGCCGCGTGGCTTGCGATGTTTTTTTCGGCAGTGACCGCGTTAGTTTTCAGCGTCGCCGGTGCCCATCTCTACCTGTCGATGTCTCAACAATTGCAATTGCGTGAGGACACGCTGCTGTTAAACACAATCAGCTTCTTGCGGCACAGACTGGTAATGCCTGACGGGGTGGAAATGGCGCGCTTGCACCCTGATCGGCTGCTGGATGTCGTTTTGGGGCAGAAGGGTCTGTTATTGGCAATCAAGGATTCCAGGGAGGGCCTGCTTGCGGCAAGCACGCGCGATGCCATGCAGCTAGCCACGGATGCTCCCGTCCCGGCGGACCTCAGCCCGGATGCGGCGGCAATACGTGATTGGCATGGAAGCGATGGAAAACGCGGGCGCATGATCGCCGCATGGGTGCGAATCGGTCAGGAGCCCGATGACCAGGTTCAGCTTATTGTGGCACGCGAAGACACGGAGAGTGCAGTTGTACTCCGGGAGCACCGCCATCACGTGCTGTTAACCGTGTTGACGGGCGTGCTGGTGACTGCCCTTCTCGGTTATGCCATAGCCTGGTACGGGTTGCGATCGGTACGGACGGTGGCGCGGACGGCTGGTGAGATTACCGCGAACCAGCTTGGCGGGCGTTTGCGGATCGAGGATGCACCCGCGGAGCTTGAAGACATGGTGCGGGCCTTCAACCAGATGCTGGACCGGCTCGAAGATTCGTTTCGACGGCTCACGCAATTTTCGTCGGATATCGCTCATGATCTGCGTACGCCGATCGGCAACCTCATGATCCAGACGCAAGTGACGCTCGCACAGCGGCGCTCGATACCAGAGTATGAGGCGCTGCTGGCTTCGAATATCGAGGAGTACGAGCGGTTGACTAGAATGCTCGAAAACATGTTGTTCCTGGCGCGCGCGGATAACGCGCAGGTTGCGCTGCAGAGCGATAGTATTTCTGTGGGTGTGGAATTGAAGCGTATAGCCGAGTATTTTGAGGGCATGGCGGACGAAATAGGTGTAACAGTGGACGTTGATGCCTCCGGGGCTTTGGTAGCCGATGCGATCTTGTTCCGGCGCGCCGTAGGCAATCTCGTAGCCAATGCGATACGTCATACGCCAAGTGGGGGGCACGTGACTATTCTCGGACATAAGCAGGAGCCCGATAAATTCGTCATTGCGGTGAGCAACCCCGGAAGCGGCATTCCGCCCGAGCATCTGCCTAGAATATTTGACCGCTTTTACCGCGTCGACGATTCACGGAACGGATCGCAATCGTCATCCGGCCTGGGACTGGCCATCGTGAAGTCCATCGTGACTTTACATGGAGGGAGCGTCCGGGTTGAAAGCATACCCAATGGCTTGACGACGTTCAGCCTGATCTTCCCAAGAGAATGACTGAATTGTAATCAGCGGGTCATCTTGCCGTAAGGCGTTCCCTTCTAACATGGGATTCCAGTCAGCCGGGAAACGTCCCGCCCGAATGACCGACGCACGGATGAAGGAGTGAAGCCACAAGAACCGAGCCTGTTCGCGTTGCCCAAGCGGGACACCGAAAGCATTTGCTTTAAAACTTTTCAACCGACAAGGAGATTTGATCATGACACTGAAACCGCTACACGGTCTGTTCGTCGCATTGGCTCTTGCCGCTGCGGCCCCTTCTGCAACCGCGGCTGACTGGGGCGCCGCAATGCGCCGAGGTGATCTCGGTTCGCCGTCTCAAGCAGCCACTCAGAAAACCGTAAAGATCACCGCCGCGACGCAATACGTGAATGTCGAGCACTTCCAAACCGTGAAAATCGAGAACGACAAGGGGCAGAGCTTCGTTTGGAGATTTGACACGCTCGGCGAGGTCGGCTTCCCGGTCCAGGTGATTGCGCCCAAGGACTTCGCGGCGGGAGAAACCAGGGTCTACATCCGTCACCCGGCGCCACACATTTCGGGCTGATTGCTGTTCACACCTCGACTCTCCGCTTCCGACGGCCTCGATTCACGAGGCCGTTTTTTCCGCCGAATTTGTCTACCCCATGATTGACGGGTCTTGCATTGGGAACCTGGAAAAGCTCCCGTTGTGGAGCAGTGCCTCGCGTCTGATTGCGTTCGAGACAAGACGCCTGACACTTACTTATCATCCTTGGCAGCCTTACCGGCATGCTGCTTGGCGGCGGGCGCGATGCGGGTTATGACAAACTGGCCTGGGCCTTGCTGCACGATGTCGAATTCGACGTTCTGCCCGGGCGTCACGCCTTTCAGCAACGCCTTGTCCTTGACCTGAAAATCCATCGTCATCCCCGGCCATTTGAGGGTCGCGATCGGGCCATGGGTGAGGTTGATCTTGCCCACCTTCACGTCCACACCGTTGACCGTGCCTTGCCCTTTGTGAGCCGGGCTCCCGGCGGCCTTTTCCGCGTCCATTTTCATGCCCGGCATGTCCTTCATTCCAGACATGTCTTTCATCTCCGCGGCGTGCGCCGGCAGGATTGCCAGAACCAGTAACGCCAATGAAACAGCAGTTGAAGTTGTTGCTTTCATGATCGTCTCCTCTTCACGTTAATTAACAGTGTGAGCGCCCGCCCGTGGTGTTGTTTATCCATGGGCCGCCTCATCCGCCAACAGGAAATACTCGGCGACCCGCGATCGCACGATCCGGCGCAACGCCGCATCGTCGCAGGCGCTGACCTGCCCGTACAGCTCGGTGGCAATGCCCTGGAACACGTCCAGAAGCGCCGGATCGAAGTGCGTGCCCCGGCCGCGCTCCAGAACGGCCATGGCCTCGTCGAACGGTAGAGGCTCCTTGTACGGCCTCCGGGAAACGAGCGCGTCGAACACATCGATGATCGCGAAGATTCTGGCGCTAAGAGGGATCGCTCCGTCCGCGAGCCCTTTCAAATATCCGCTGCCGTCGAATTTCTCGTGGTGAAACTCCACGACGTCCAGCGCTCCGAGCAGCCAGCCCGCGTTGGCGATAATACCGACCCCCAAGGAGACATGGCGGCGCATTGTCTCCATCTCCGCGGGCGTCAAAGAACCGGACTTTAACAGGATGGTGTCGCTGACGCCGATCTTGCCTGCGTCATGCAGGAACGCGCCGGCGATCAAGTTCCGGAGTTGGCGGGCGGGGATCTGCAGCGCCTCGCCCATGCTCATCGCATACGCCGTCACCCGGTAATTGTGCGCATCCGTAACCGAATCCCGCAGCGCGATGGCGCTGCCCAGGACTTCCATGAGTTCGATGTTGCTCTTCAACAAGTCGGAGGAGAGGCTGACCAGGCTTCGGTTGAGGGCGGCGATGACCGAATACAGGACCGCAGCCGTGACTAATACGACGCCAAAGGTCAATGCCAGGTTGGTCATCATTCCGGCCTTTATGTCCCGAACGGTGTCCGCGTTGACCTCGTACACGCCCTCGAAATACCCGCGCATTATTCCGTCGCTACCCGCGACCGGCAGGAGCACCTGCATCAAAAGCCGTCCGTCGACCCAGAGCAGGTGATGATGATCGAGTTCGCCGGGCGCCAGGTCGTGAACGTGCTCCGGGAGACTGCGTCGTGAACCCTCTCCGCCCGGATCGAGTGCTTCCAGAATCTTTTTTTTATCGAGGCCGTAGAGCCGTAACGAGATGAAATCGCCCTGAACAAACTCCTTGGCGCGCTGTTCCAATGCTTCGACGTGTTCCGGCCCGATCCCCTCAATGTGCTCGGTGAAGCGCTTCGTCTCGTTCGTGGCCAGCCCGAGCACCATCCGGTTGACGCGCCCCAACTCAACGTAGAGCACCACCATGCCCGCCAGGAGGGTGAGCACGGCCCAAGCCAGCATTACGCGCGTGACGACCGTCCTGGGGACGGTTGCCGGCACGATCTTCATGGTTTCATGAAACCGATTAGGCCAGCCGATCTTGCCGCTGCCCGCGATTAATACTGAATTCCTTGACTAATGCGTAAATCGCCGGAATCACGATCAGCGTAAGTATCGTGGCGGAAATCATGCCGCCCACCATCGGCGCGGCGATGCGCCGCATCACTTCCGATCCGGTGCCGCTGCCCCACATGATCGGCAGCAAGCCCGCGATGATGGCAAATACCG
>CAYIRZ010000057.1:0-12163 GCA_964365845.1 uncultured Streptomycetaceae bacterium | reverse complement strand
AGCCATCCCGTTTTGGCCACAACGCATCGCGCGGATATTATTGAGACAGGCTCTAAGCCCTGTCGCCCAAGCATCGATTAACAGCGATCCACTCACGCTACGCGTTCCGGCGAATGGGCTCAGTCCGACAGGCTGCTACTCCTGGACGGTTTCGCCGCTCTGCTTCATCAATGCACGCAGTCCGCTCGCCAGAGCGTGGACCGCCATGGCGTAATTGATGCTGCGGTTGTAGCGCGTGATGACGTAAAAATTCCGCAATCCCAGCCAGTAACGCAGGCCGGCTTCGGTTTCGACCGAAAACAACGCGGTCTCGGCTTCATCGCTCACCGGCGCAAGCGGCACCACGCCGCGGCGCCTCAGCTCTCCGACCCTGATACCGGGCTTGATGCCTGCAGCCAGCATGGTGTCGATTTCGCTGTCGCCAGTTTCGGCCGGGATCACGACAGGCTCGCCCGGCCGCCAGCCGAAAGCCTGCAGATAATTGGCGACGCTGCCGATTGAGTCCGCGACATCATTCAGGTTGCGCCTGCCGTCGCCGTCGAAATCGATCGCATACTTGCGATAACTGCTCGGCAGGAACTGCGGTATGCCGATGGCGCCGGCATACGAGCCTTTGACATTGAGCATATTCAGGTCCGCCTCGCGCGACAGCAGCAGATACTCCTCAAGCTCGCCCATGAAAAAGCCGGCGCGCGGCGGATAGTCGAATGCCAGCGTCGCGAGTGCGTCCAGTACTCTGAATGATCCGGTGCTGCGGCCATAGAACGTCTCGATGCCGATGATCGCAACAATGATTTCCTCCGGCACCCCGAACTCGCGGCGGGCGCGCGCCAGCGTCACGACGTTCTCTTCCCAAAAGCGGATGCCGCCATCGATGCGTGCCGCATTGACATAACGGTCGCGGAATTCGTACCACGGCTTCGCGGTAGCCGGAGCGGACATCGCCCGGATGATGGCGGGACGCAGTTGCGCCTGGCTGAACACGCGCCTCAGCTTTTCGCGCCTGAACTCGTGCTTACGCACCATCTCACCGATGAAGGCCTCGACCTCGGGGCGTAGCGCTTTCTGCGCCGCCACCGGTTCGGCATGGCTGCCCAGGAGAATTAATGACCCAAACAGTAACGCTAGCAGCCTGCCGGACTTGGCCCCCATTCCCGGAACGAGTACACTCAATCGCGTGGCACCGCCAATTCCATATCGGCTGCGTACGGCTCGGCCGGATAGTGGAAAGGCACCGGCCCATCCGGCTCGCCGCCGATGAACTGGTGCACGAATGGATCCTGGGAAGCCTTGACGTCCGCGGTGCTGCCTTCAGCCGCAATTTCGCCACCGGCTATGAAATACACGTAATCAACGACCTTCAGCGCTTCCTGGGCATCGTACGACACCACGATGGAGGTCACGCCCAGCGCGTCATTGAGACGGCGGATCAGATTGCCGATGACGTTGCAGGAAATCGGATCAAGCCCGGAAAACGGCTCGTCGTACATGATCAGCGTCGGGTCGAGCGCGATCGCGCGGGCCAGCCCCACGCGCCGCGACATCCCGCCCGACAACTCGGCCGGCATCAGCCCCGCCGCGCCGCGCAACCCCACCGCATTCAGCTTCATCAGCACCAGATCGTTGATCATGTCCTCCGACAGCCTGGTCTTTTCGCGCATCTGGAACGCCATGTTCTCGAACACCGACAGATCGGTGAACAGCCCGCCCTGCTGGAATTGCATCCCCATCTTGTGCCGCAACTGGAAGAGAGCTTCGCGGCTGAGTTCGTGCACCACCTTGCCCATGACTTTGACCTGCCCGCGCAACGGTTTGAGCTGCCCCCCGATCAGGCGCATCAGCGTGGTTTTGCCGCAACCGCTCGCGCCCATGATCCCCACCACTTTCCCGCGCGGGATCGCGAGATTGACGTTCCTGAAAATCACGTTGTTGCCGTACGAGAACGCCAGTTCCTTGATTTCGACGATGTTTTCCGTGGACATGATGGATTCCAAAATTTATTCCGCGGTGCAAGTTTAAGCCAACATGGGCAACGCTCAAAGCGACTCTTGATCCCGCCCCGGCACATTGACATGCGCCACGGCATGAAGTTATAAAGAACCGGATTCACTGAGGACCCGTACCATGCCTGCTTCCGTCAATATCATCGATCGGTCGAGCCTTACCCAGGGCCTCTACAAAGAGCTGGTCCTGGACCCGAAACAGACGGCAATCGTCACCATCGACATGCACCGCGGCCATCTCGACATGGAGGTGGCGACCATGCCGGCCCAGCCCGAAGACGCGAAGCGTGTCATTGCCAACGCCCGCGCGGCGCTCGACTTCGCCCGGGCGCAAGGCATGGCGGTGATCCATGTCATCCTGGTCTATCGCCGCATCCCGGGACTGGGCAGCGAGGGCATGGTGTCGCCGTTCTGGAAAGCGATGCACTCGGCATTGGGCGAGCAGGACCGCCTGACGCCCGGCCGCAAAAGCACCGTGAGCGAACACAATATCGAGGGCTCGCCCGGCACCGAAATCATCCCCGAGCTGTACCGCCCCGGCGATTACGTGATCGACAACAAAAAACGGCTGGACTGCTTTTACGGCACTGACCTGCGTTTCCTGCTCGACACCCTGGGCGTGAAAAATGTAGTGCTGATGGGAATCAATACCAATACCTGCGTGCTGAATACCTCGTTCACCGCCTTTAACTTCGACTACCGCGTGGTCGTGCTCTCCGACTGCGTCGCCAGCATGTACGGCGACGATCTGCACGTGCTCGGACTGCAGAATATTGCCCGCTGCCTGGGCTGGGTGATCAGCAACGAGCAGTTCCTCGAGAAAATCGGCGGAAACGCCGCCCCCCTGTCGCCGGGTGCCGTCATGGCCGGGGGATCCTGAGCACGCCAACAGCGCAATTTCCGTACCGGACCTGCCGGCAGGCGGTGCAGTGATGCCGAAACGGGTTATGGACAAAGACCGGACACCAAGCTATAAATGAGCGGGATAATCATTAAACGATAAATTCCCCGTCACGTTCGCACATTGAGAGTGCGATCCGCAGCACCATAACAAATGCGTTGGTTTACCACAAAGGAGGGAGCAATGGCATTCACCCGCAGGCGGTTCATCCAGGCAACAGGTATCGGACTCGGCGCTTCGGCATTGGGCTTTCCCGCAATCGTACGCGCGCAAAGCGAGCCGATCCGGATCGGGTTGCTCACGGTGAAGACCGGGCCGCTCGCTTCGGGCGGCCTCGACATGGAACGCGCGCTGATCATGTACTTGCGTGAACGCAACAACATGATCGCCGGGCGCAAGATCGAACTCTCGGTGGCCGACACCGGCGGGGTGCCGGCGACGGCACGCTCCAAGACCCAGGAACTGGTGGAAAAAGACAAGGTGCAGGCGCTGATCGGGCCGCTGGCGGCCTTTGAAGCCCTGGCTATCGACGACTACCTGCGCCAGCAGCAGATGCCGACGCTGTCGGTCGCCGCCGCCGAGGACATGCCGCAGCGCAAGCCCAATCCGTGGTTCGTGCGCGGCACCTCGACCTCGTCGCAATCCGCCCACGCGATGGCCGACTACTGCGCGAAAACGCTCAACTACAAGCGCATGGCGGTGATCGCCGACGACATCGCCTATGGCCATGAAATGGTTGCCGGTTTCCAGCGCGTGTTCGAGGAAGCGGGCGGCAGGATCGTGCAGAAGCTGTTCCCGCCGCTGACGGTGCCCGATTACGGCACTTATCTCGCGCAGATGAATCCCAAGATCGACGGCATCTTCCTCGGCTTCGCCGGTTCGAACGGCTTCCGCTGGCTGCGGCAATTCAATGAGTACGGCCTGAAGGGCAAAACCAACGTCGTCGGCGGCATGACCGCGCTCGACGAGTCGGTGCTGCGCAACATGGGCGACGAGGCGCTCGGCATCCTCACCGCGTGCTGGTATTCGGCCGAGATCGACAACCCGCTTAACCGCAAGTTCGTGCCGGCATTCCGTGCCGAGGCCAAGTACGACCCCGGCTTCTATGCCGCGGCCACCTATGTCGAAGGGGCAGTGTTGCAGGCGGCGCTCGAGGCAGTCAAGGGCAAGATCGAGGACAAGCCGGCGTTCATGAAAGCGCTGCGCACCGTCAAGGTCGATACCGTGCGCGGCCCGGTTTCCTTCGACGAATACGGCAATGTCGTCGGCAACGTCTACATCCGCAAAGTCGAGCGCAAGGAAGGCCGGCTGGTGAACGCGGTGATCAAAACCTATCCCAATGTCAGCCAGTTCTGGACTTACAAACCGGAGGAGTTCCTGAAAAACCCGGTTTACTCGCGCACCTGGCCGCCGGCGAAGTATCTCGAGTAGCAACGGGAGCTGCCGGCTAACCTCTGACAGTTCAGCCGGCAGCCACCCAACTCACCTCACGTCGATCCGCGTTCCCGTCCGGATACCCCGGTGGGGAAGGACGTGTAGCGTTACGAGATCATGCAACCGTGAATACCACGCACTTCTGGGCAATTCAGACGCTGAACAGCCTTTCGCTGGGCGGTCTGCTGTTTCTGCTGTCCTCCGGTTTCTCATTGATCTTCGGGCTGATGCGCATCGCCAATCTCACTCACGGCGCGCTGTTCATGCTCGGCACTTACGTCGGCGTATCCATCCTCAAATTCTTTCCCAACCTGTGGGTTGCGGCCATCCTCGGCGGGCTGGTGATCGCGGCGGTCGGCGGCCTGCTCGAGCGTTTCGTGCTGCGCGCGCTCGCCGGCAACGTGCTGGGGCAGGTGCTGGTCACGTTGGGTATCGCCTTCATCATCGCCGACCTGTGTCTGATGGTATGGGGCGGCGACCCGATTCCGGTGCCCACGCCCGAGGGACTGCGCAAGCCTGTTCTGGTTGCAGGCCTGGCCTTCCCGACCTATCGACTGGTCGTGCTCGGTATCGCGCTCGCCACGGCGCTCGCGCTGTATCTGCTGATGGAGCGCACGCGGCTCGGCGCCATGATCCGTGCCGGCGTCGATGACATGCAGATGGCGCGTGCGGTCGGCATTCCGGTTTCCAGGTTGTTCACGATCGTGTTCTGCCTCGGCTCCGCGCTCGCCGGCGCCGGCGGTATCATCGGCGGACCGATACTCTCGGCCTACCCCGGGCTGGATGCCGACATGCTGCCGCTGGCGCTGATCGTGGTCATCCTGGGCGGCGTCGGCAGCCTGGTGGGCGCGCTGGTCGGCAGTTTCATCATCGGCTTCATCTACACTTTCGGCACGGCGCTGCTGCCCGATCTCGCCTACGTGATCCTGTTCCTGCCGATGATTGTCGTGATCGCGTTCCGCCCCCAGGGCCTGTTCGGGAAGGCGACGACGTGAGCCACCGAGCAGAGGCCCCGCCTGCGGGGATGCGAGCAATGCGAATCGGCGTCAATCGCCGACTCCACGGCGTTGAAAATCCAGGAAACGTGTCGGAGGCGGCCGCATGAGTCAGATCAAGTGGGGCCTTCTTGCCCTTGTGCTGGCTTGTCTTCCTCTCGTAGGTGGAGATTTTTATATCAATCTCACGAGTCAGATTTTCATCGCCGTGATTTTCGCTGCGAGTCTCAACCTGCTCGTCGGCTACGGCGGATTGCCCTCCCTCGGCCACGCGGCTTTCCTGGGTCTGTCAGCTTACATCTCGGGGTGGCTTTACCTGAAATTCGGCCTGGGTCACTGGATCGCGGCGCCGATCGCCCTGGCCGGGACGACGCTGGTCGCCGGACTCTTCGGCTGGATCGCGCTGCGCGCAACCGGCCTCGGTTTCCTGATGCTGACACTCGCCCTGTCGCAGGTCCTGTGGGGAACCGCCTACCGCTGGGCATCGGTGACCAACGGTGACAACGGCCTCTCCGGACTCACGCGGCCGGCTCCCTTCGGCCTGAGTCTCGACGGTCCGGCGGCGTTTTACTATTTCGCTCTGGTCATCACTGTTATCTCGCTGTGGATGATGGCGAAATTCGTCGGCTCGCCTTTCGGCGCCGCGCTCAAGGGCACGCGTGACCAGGCCCGGCGCATGAGCGCGCTCGGCCACAATGTCTGGCTGGTGCGCTGGATCACCTTTGTTTATTCGGGATTCTGGGGCGGCGTCGCGGGACTGCTCTACGTGTACTACCACAAATACATCCACCCGACCTCGCTGTCTCTGACGAACTCAGCGGAAGGGCTGCTCGGAGTCATCGCCGGCGGCTCGGGTACGCTGGCCGGGCCCGTCGTCGGCGCCGCCATCGTCGTGCTGCTCAAGAACTATGTTTCGGCCTATGTCGAACGCTGGAACATGCTGCTCGGATTCGTCTTTCTCTTTATCGTGATTTTCATGCCCGAGGGCCTGGTGCCCGGCATCCGCCGCCTGTGGACGCGCTGGAGAAGCAAATGACCCCCGCACTCCACGTCGAAGGCCTCAAAAAATTCTTCGGCGGCCTGCCGGCGACCGACGATGTGTCGCTCGCCGTCATGCCGGGCGAGCGGCGGCTCATCATCGGGCCCAACGGCGCGGGCAAAACCACGCTTTTCAACCTGATTACCGGCGACCTGAAGCGCGACGCCGGCACGATACGGCTGTTCGGCGACGAAGTCGCGCATCTCAAACCGCACCAGCGTGCCCATAGGGGGCTGGCACGCACCTACCAGATCATCACGCTGTTCCCGAAGGACACGCTGGAGCACAACATCGTGCTGTCACTGCTCGGGCTGTCGCCAGTACGCTGGCACACCTTCAGGCCGCTCTCCCGGCAGGTCGACCTTCATGAAGAGGCGCGCCGGGTGCTGGGGCTGGTCGGGCTCGATCATCTCGCGCAGCGCCCGATCGGCGAAGTCTCCTACGGAGAAAAACGGCGTGTCGAAATCGCCATGGCGCTGGCGCAAAAACCGAAAGTGCTGCTGCTCGATGAGCCACTCGCCGGACTGTCGCGCGAAGAGCGGCTCAGCGTCACCCAGCTGATCTCGGAAATCCCGCGCGAAGTGACCGTGATCATGATCGAGCACGACATGGACAGCGCACTCGGGCTGGCCGAGCGCATCACCCTGCTGCATTACGGCAGCGTCATCGTCGAGGGCACTCGCGAGGAAGTCGTCGCCGATCCCAGGACACGCGAGGTTTACCTTGGCGACTGAGCAGGAAAACCCAGCGCTGGCGCTTGCTGGAATCAACACGCTTTACGGAGACAGCCATGTGCTGCACGACGTCTCCTTTGCGCTCAATGCCGGGCGAGTGCTGGCGCTGCTGGGCCGCAACGGCGCCGGCAAGACCACCTGCATGCATACCGTCATCGGCTTTCTCACCCCGCGCGACGGCGAGATCCGCTTGTTCGGAGAACGGATCGAACGCCTGGCGCCGGAAGCGATCGCCCACAGAGGCATGGGCTTCGTGCCGCAGGGCCGGCGCATTTTTCCCACGCTCACCGTGCATGAGAATCTGATCGTAGCGCGGCAGTCGCGCCGCGAAGCGGCCAAACCGTGGACTCTCGACCGCGTGCTGGAACTGTTTCCCAAGCTCAAGGAACGAACCAGGCAACCCGCCGGCTCGCTGTCCGGTGGCGAACAGCAAATGCTCGCCATCGGCCGAGCGCTGATGGGCAACCCGCGTGTACTGCTGATGGACGAACCGTCCGAAGGCCTGGCGCCGCTGATCGTCGCGGAAGTCGGGAAGACCATTGCGCGTTTGAAAGAGGAAGGCCAGTCGATCGTGCTGGTCGAGCAGAACATCAAGCTCGCGCTCGATCTGGCCGACGACGTCGTGATCCTCAACACCGGCCGCGTCGCCTTCGCCGGCAGCGTCGACGAAATGCGCAACGACGACGCACTGATCACCCAGCATCTCGGCGTGTTTTAGTTAAATATTATTTTAAAAACAATTAGTTATATTCATAACCGCGCGGCCCCGCGCACACCGCTGGAGTCGCCATGGCGGTTCATCACCAGGCGTGTTGCAACATCATCCGAGAAGACATAGCGGCCCCAGAGCTTGGGCACGTTCGGGTAAAGGCGCGCGATGTTGGAAAGTCCGCCACCCAGCACGATCACTTCCGGGTCGAGAATGTTGATGACATGGGCGAGCGCCCGCGCCAGCCGCGCTTCATAGCGTGCGAGAGTCGC
Source organism: uncultured Streptomycetaceae bacterium (assembly GCA_964365845.1). Taxonomy (GTDB): domain Bacteria; phylum Pseudomonadota; class Gammaproteobacteria; order Burkholderiales; family SG8-41; genus CAKKQX01. Next base: position 4,076 of record CAYIRZ010000057.1, on the reverse strand, counting down.
CTCGCAATGTCTATCCCCTGCCGTGGCACGCGCCACAATCGCTTCAGGCGTTACATCTTCCCTCATAGCTTCGCGGTGATCGCGCGCCAGCCCGGGGCCTGAAAGAAAAGTTTCGATACAACCGCTGCGCCCGCAGTAACAGCGCGGCCCCGGCCACTCGCCGGCTTCCGGCCACGGCAGGGCGTTGTGTCCCCACTCGCCTGCAATCGCGTTCGCGCCTTCGATCACCTGGCCGTTCACCACGATGCCGCCGCCTACGCCGGTGCCGAGAATCACGCCGAACACCACTCCCGCGCCCTGCCCCGCCCCGTCCACCGCCTCCGACAGCGCAAAGCAGTTGGCATCGTTCGCCATGCGGATCTCGCGACCGAGCAGCGCCTCGAGGTCGCGCTTGAGCGGCTTGCCGATCAGCCACGGCGAATTGGAATTCTTGAGCATGCCGCTGCGCTTCGAGAGGGTCCCCGGTGTGCCGATGCCCACGCTACAGCCCGAGCCGAGCATATCCTCGGCTTCGTCCACCAGCGCTTTCACCGCCTGCAGCGTCGCGGCGTAATCGTCGCGGGGCGTGGCAACGCGGCGGCGAAACAGCGCCTCATGCCGCTCGTCGAGCGCCACGATTTCAATCTTGGTGCCGCCGAGGTCTATTCCGAGTTTGGGCATTATGAGCAAAAGGCGCTGGGGCTGAAATCGTGTATAATACTCGCCAAGACTTCAGTGCTGCATCATCCGGTCTGCGGCCCAGTCTTATCGCGGTTGTTCCCCAAACTCCCCCGAACCTTTAAACCCTAGTTGTATCTGCCTGAACCGGTTCTGATGGCGCTATGCCACTGCGGGCCGATCTCAGGAGATTTTTTTGACTCAGTTGTTTGCAAGTCTCGGCCTGTCGGCCGAGTTGACGCGTGCTGTCGTCGATCAGGGCTACACGCAACCCACGCCGGTGCAGGTCCAGGCGATCCCCGTCATTCTCGAAGGCCGGGACGTTCTGGCCGGCGCGCAAACCGGCACTGGCAAGACCGCCGGATTTGCCCTGCCGCTGCTGCAGCGTCTGATGGCCCAGGCCCATGACTCTTCATCGCCGGCGCGCCGTCCCGTTCGCGCGCTGATCATTACCCCGACCCGCGAACTGGCGGCGCAAGTGGAAGAAAGCGTGCGTACCTATGGCAAACACCTGCCGCTCAAATCCACCCTGATCTATGGCGGCGTCAACATCAACCCGCAGATCGACGCGCTGCGGCGCGGCGTGGATATCCTGGTGGCCACGCCGGGCCGGCTGCTCGATCACGTCCAGCAGAAAACCGTCGACCTGTCGCGCGTGGAAATCCTGGTGCTGGACGAAGCCGACCGCATGCTCGACATGGGCTTCATCCGCGACATTCGCCGCATCCTCGCGCTGCTGCCGGCCAAACGCCAGAACCTGCTGTTCTCGGCGACGTTCTCCGACGAGATTCGCAAGCTGGCCGATGGCCTGCTGCATAACCCGGTAATGATCGACGTCGCCCCCCGACGCAACGCGGAATCCGAGCTGGTCGCGCAACGCGTCCATCCGGTACGCCAGGATCGCAAGCGCGATCTGCTGGCCCATCTGGTAGCGTCGGGCGACTGGCGGCAGGTGCTGGTCTTCACCCGCACCAAGCACGGCGCGAACCGCCTGTCGGAGCAGCTGTGCAAAGCAGGTATCGAGGCCACCGCGATCCACGGCAACAAAAGCCAGCCTGCACGCACCAAGGCGCTGGCGGATTTCAAAGCCGGCACGGTGCGCGTTCTGGTCGCAACCGACATTGCCGCGCGCGGTCTGGACATCGAAGAGCTGCCCCACGTGGTCAACTTCGACATGCCGCACGTCGCCGAGGATTATGTGCATCGGATCGGACGCACCGGCCGCGCCGGCGTCTCCGGCGAAGCGATCTCGCTGGTCTCGCATGAAGAGAAACCGCTGCTGGCCGCCATCGAAAAGCTGCTGGGGCGCCGTATCGAACAGCAAGTGATAACCGGCTTCGAATCCGCATCAACAGCGGCGCCGGAAACGCGCGCTCCGCAATCCAGACCCGCGCCGCGCGCCGGCCGTGGTGCTGGCCGTGGCGCAAGCCGTCAGCGGAACCCGAACCCGGCAGCAAATCCGGGAAACCGTAATCGCGACCGCAACCCTGGCCGTGATCTTGATGGCAATCGTGATGGCAATCGTGCCCTTAGTGCTAATAGTGTTCGTGATGATGATGGCGATCGCCAGCCTGCTTCCAATGCCGGGCAGCAGTTTCCTTCGTCCAAGAGCTTCGGCGAGCCGCAGCGGGCTCCTGCCCGCACTTCCCACCGCCACGGTACGCAGGGCGGAAGAACACCGTCAGCGGCATTGCTCGGCGGCACGCGCCGGCGGACAGGCTGAGCCCATTCGTTTATCTATCCAACCCATCAGGAGCCAGCAATGGAAATTTTTGTCGGAAACTTAGCACCTGAAGTTGAAGAACCGGAACTCACCGAGCTGTTCAAGGCCTTCGGCCAGGTGAAATCGGTGCAGATCCTGCGGGAACTCTTCACCGGCGCCTCAAAAGGCTTCGCTTTCGTGGAGATGCCGGGCAAAGCTCATTCGCTCGCCGCCATCGCGGGCCTGAACGGCAAGGACCTTCGCGGGAAACCGCTGAAAGTAAACGAAGCGCGCGAAAAAGTCTCGCGCGGGCCGCGGCGGCGCTAGGCTGGATCAACCCGCCCTTGGCCCAATAGAAAACTGGCGAATCGGTAATCATCGTATGACTCGGTGCTTTCACGCGTACTGCAGCCCCGCGGGTAACCCTCAGTGTCGAACCTGCCACGGCCAGAGGGCGGGCTGGAAGCGCCAGCCCGCCCCGGTGACGATATCGACCACCGGCCGCTTCAGTTCCATCATGTCGAAACGGTAATCGAGTGTCTTGCCAACACCGCCGGCAGGCGTCTTGAAGCCGTAGGCGACGCCCCGCTCGTATTTTGCCAACGCCACGCCGCGGAAAAAGCTGAAGGCAAAATGCACGCGCGGTGTTGCCACCGCGCCGATCTCCCACTCGATACTGCCGAACTCGTCAAGCGCGGTGACACGGCGGTGCTTTTCGTCCAGTCCCAGGCGCAGCCGATAGGATTTGGTCACGCCGGCCTTGGACAGCACGCCCCACCAAGCGGAATCGGCATATTTCCACTCGGCCACAAGATCGGCCTCCGGTCCCTCGCGCACAAGATAGGGATGATCGGGCGAATTGAGCGCCTTCAATCGGCGGCGCAGTTCGTCCGCGAAAACAGGCCGAACGCCGGGCACCGGCGCCACCGCAGCGGCCCGCAGAACCAGCATGATCAGTGCCTGGGTCAAGATCAGCCCGAGGACCACCACACCGAGGGCTATCCAGGGAAAGTACTGAGCCAGGCGCATATCCCCTTCCGCGCCGAGCCCGCCTGCGTTCGAGGCTGAAACAAGGGCCGTGAGATCGGTTTCCGTCGCCGTCTCCGCAACGAAAACCCAGTTGCCGCTGGTCCAGGCCATGCCGGCGATATTGTTGCCGCCATAGCGGATGTAACGCGCCGAACCGTAATTCATCGAGCTTCTGGAGTTCACGTCCTTCCGCCCCTCGATGCTCCGGGCGATACCATCAAGACCAGCCAGCGCGGCCGCTACGGAAGAGAAACGATAGGCCGAGAAGCGTCCTTTGCCGGTGCGAACCGCGCTGCCGTCCTCTGCATTGGGAAGCAATGCGGATTCCATCCCTCCCGGAGGAAGAAGATCACGAAGTGCTGCGTCCGGCGGTGTTTCCGGCTTGGCGAGCTCGGATGGCGGACTGCATGCGGCAAGGACGCCCAGCAGCATTAGCGCTGCGAGCTTTCCCGCTCGAAATCTACCGCCAGCCCCCCGCACTTGTATACGTAATGAACGGCCCATTAAGGGTCTTTACCTTGACAGTGGTGGGCGTGACCTGAAAGTTCGCATCCAAATTGCCGTTACTGTCATGGCAATATTTCCTGTTAAACGTTAATGACAAAACCATACTTAGAGCGCGTTTCAAAAAGACCAAGACCGATGTAACCGCCCGGCCCTCATCCCTGACCCTTCCAGCCCTCACTCC
>CAYIRZ010000056.1:0-12228 GCA_964365845.1 uncultured Streptomycetaceae bacterium | reverse complement strand
AGAACGGCAGCTTCCCAAGCTGCATACGAGGGTTCGATTCCCTTCACCCGCTCCAGATACAAAAGGCCACCTCGTGTGGCCTTTTGTATCTGAATTGTGCTGTCGAAGCGAACCCTCGGGTTCGACAACGAACAGTCCGGGGGACTGTTCGTTGGACGCTGCCCGCTTAAGCGGGTCGGCGGTCCTGAGGAGCAACTTAACGTTGCTCCGAAGGATGGCTGGATCGCAGAGGCAATGCGAGCCAGACACATTCCCTTCACCCGCTCCAGAACAGAAAACGCCCCTTCGTGGGGCGTTTTTTATTCTGGCGCGGTGTGTAACGCGCCACATGGTTTGCGTACGGCATAAACCAGCGTTTCAGGCCCGTTAAGAGGCCATTTTCATGGCCGAACGTGGAGCCCAGCGGCGCCGGAACGGCGTCCGCTGCGGCGTCTTGTTAGGCGGCCTTTGGGACATCTTTCGTCATGCCTTATTTGGTCCTGGACCAAGTACTGCTTCCAAACGCACGCTCAAGCGATTTGACAATTCCTCCGGCGTCGCCCAATCAATGCAGTTGAATTGACGGATATCGAAATGCAATTCACCCATATCGCCTTTTTGGCAAGTCCAGAACACTGGGATGCCCAAGCCAAGGGCATAACCTGCCTCAAAATAGACACCGCCGCGATGCCCTGTGAAATCGGCAACGACAAACCTCGACGCATTTATCTGTTTGATGATTTCATCATCTATCTTGTTTATGTGTTCCACGCGATCCATCCGAATCGGATCGTAACCAGCCTTGAATACGCCTGCCTCAAATCCAGTCGAGTAGATTTGATCAAGGTCTTTATGGAACCACATGGCTACAAAGCCTTGTGATGAACTAGAAGCGCGTTTCCTTACTTCGTCTAGACGTATATAGCCGCGCGGTAGAATTTCGCACCCTCCGCCCATTTCCTTTGCCTCGGCTAGACCTTGCTCTTTCAACAGGCCAAGCAAGAATGTCACGTCTTTCTGAGTTGACGAGTAGGTTGCGGCCAAAAATTTGGGGTCTTTGATGTTGAAGCGATCACCCAAATTGTTCAGACCACGTTCGGCCTCAATTAGCAGCGCTGTTGCGCGTTCAGCCACAGATGGCAGCGGACGAGCTAGGATTTTTTGCAAGTTGTCCGTTGTAATCATAGGAACAGCGCCTGCTCGATTCTGCTCTCTTACCCATCCGGAAAGTCGCGCGCGCTTTTCCTTTCCCAACCCCTGTCGCATAATCGAATTTGCTGTTCCCGACACTTTGAATTCGCCGCAGCGTGGGCAATTTTGGTGAATACCATCAAAATTGGGGGGGATAGTTGCCGCTTGCTGATCATCACAAATCTCGCAAACGTCCATTTCGTATTCTTTAGGCAATTGCTCCCTCCTTACGCCTAACGTCCGTGGTGAAGCGCGCGCGGCCGCTTTTGCGGCGCGTCGCCTTCAACCACGCGGTTAGAGCGCAAGTTCTTACACCCACAAGCCAGCATACTTGGAAATTGCCGCCCACCACTCCGTAGGCGTAAAAACGCGAACCGGTACCAGCTTAAGCTTGTCACGATGACGCAGAATCGTCTTTCGATCGCGCGTGCACATTGCGTCGCATTCGTACGCAATGGCGTGGGCCAGAAGCTCTCTATCGGAACGATCGGGGAGTACGGCCAGTATTTCCGAGGGAACAAGGCGGCGGGCAAGAGAATCAGCGTCGAAGTCCGAAAGCTGGTATTGCTCAAAAAATTCCCGCCAGTAAAGCCAGAGCTCACCAAACCAGCCCTCCAGGGCAGCGCGCCTTGCGGGGTCAGTAGTCGCCGCAATCTCGTGATACGTACGAGGAGATACAGCGAATTGCCATGAGGCGCGCTGTCCTGTGAGCCAGATGTCGCGAAGCGCGAGAATGTCCTCTGCATCTCGATCCGAAACCTGGGCCGGTATTTCACCGCCATCGTGAATCGCCTCACCCCAGTCAAGAATGAAGTTCACTATGTTCGTATCGAGCAGTACGCGGCCCGGAATGTCCATCGTTCTTGCACTCTTTAATTGGTTGACCAAGAATTGGTTAACAATTTAGTTGACACTTTTTGCCTCTGAGAAAACCTGCCTGCCGCGTTAGTTTACATATTAGTTGACAGTGTTAGTTGACGCAAAGTCATTCAACACAGCCCCCGTTTAAGTAACGCGGGGCCTACGGATACATCGTCAGTAATAATACGCTTGCAAATCCATTCCAGGCGAAATCAGCGTCAAATATGCGCCCTACCTGGCAGGTTTAAAGCGCCGCGATCCCGATGTAGCGGAACCCCTGCACCGCACGGAAGTGGCGCCGTGGCACGCGCCGGTCGCAGCGCCGCCGTGTCCGCCGCGCGCGTGCCCGAGCATCGCTCGGCGTGGTCTACAATAGAGCCAGGCCCGCTGTCTTAACGATGGACTACGGATTCACCATGCGATATCTGCGTTATCTGCTCGTTACGGTACTGGTGCTGGTGCTCGGCCTGGCGGTCGTGGCGGTCTACATCGCCGCAACTTTCGATCCTAACGCCTACAAGCCGCAAATCATCCGGCTGGTGCAGGAGAAAAAACAGCGTACGCTCAAGCTTGACGGCGATATCAAGCTCGCGTTCTGGCCCGACCTGGGGGCCGATCTCGGCCGGCTGTCGCTGTCGGAATTCAAGAGCGACCTGGAATTCGCCGCGGTGGAAAACGCGCGCGTGTCGCTGGCGCTGATGCCACTCCTGTCCAAGGAACTGGTGGTGAACGAAGTAACGATCAAAGGCTTGCGTGCCAACATCGTGCGCTTCAAGGATGGCTCCACCAACATCGATGATCTGCTGGCCAGGGACGATCAGAAGCAGGAGCAGTTCAAGTTTGATATCGATCACGTGGCGATTGAGAACGCCGCACTCGATTTTCGCGACGAAGCCAAAGGCGTGCAATACCTCTTGTCGAACATCAATCTGAAGACCGGCCGCATTGCCAACGGCGTGCCGGCCAAGGTCGCGTTGTCACTGGCCATACAGGGCAATCAACCCAAGCTCAGCCTTGAGGCGGTCTTCAAGACGCGGCTCACGTTCGAACGGGACAAGCAGATATATACGCTTGAAAACATTGAGTTGGAAGCCAGGGGCCAGGCCGCCGAGCTCAACAATCTTGCCGCCAAGGTCACCGGTAAGCTCGCAGCCAGACTCAAAACCAGCGAGTTCACGGCCGACAAACTGTCGGTTGCGATGACCGGCGTGAGCGGCAAGAACAATCTCGACATCAGGCTTGATGCACCCAGGCTGGACTTCACCAATGAGAAAGCCAGCGGCGACAAAGTGGCGCTGGCGGCGAGGATTTCCAACCCGCAGGGCAGCATCAGCGCCAATCTGAGTTTGCCGGGAATAGACGGCACGGCCCGGTCGTTCAAGTCGGACGCGATGATGCTCGATCTCGACATGAAACAGGGTGACCTGACGGTGAAGGCCAAGGTGTCTTCGCCGCTTTCCGGCAGTCTCGAAGCACGGCAGGTGAACCTGTCCAGACTCACCGCCAGCGTCAGCGCGAGCGGTCCCAGCCTGGCGGGCAAGGGCGTGAGCGGCGAATTTGCCGGCAGCGCCAATATCGACGGGGCAAAGCAGAACGCGCAGTCCAGTCTCGCCGGCAAAATTGCCGAGAGTAACGTGAAGGCGCATATCAGCATGGCAAACTTTGCGGCGCCAGTGATCAGTTTCGATGTCGATATCGATCAGCTCGACGCCGATCGCTACCTGCCGCCGAAATCGGCGTCCGCGCGCAAGCCGCCTGAACAGCCCTTCGATCTATCGGCGCTCAAGAGCCTGCGCGCCAATGGCACGCTGCGCATCGGCTCGCTCAAGGCCTCGGGCGTCAAGGCGACCAACGTCAGGTTCGACATCCAGGCCGACAGCGGACGCGGCCCCGACGGCCCGGTGCGCGCTTCCAGATGAAGACCTTCGCCGCCAAACTCATCGCCTGGCAAAAGCGCCGCGGCCGCCACGACCTGCCATGGCAGAACACGCGCGATCCGTACGCCATCTGGGTCTCGGAAATCATGCTGCAGCAGACCCAGGTCATGACGGTTATTCCCTATTACCAGCGCTTCATGGATCGGTTTCCGGATGTCGCGACACTGGCTGCCTCCGAACCGGACAAGGTGCTCGCGTGCTGGAGCGGACTCGGCTATTACTCGCGCGCCCGCAATCTGCATCGCGCCGCCCGAATCGTCGCGCAGAATCATGCCGGCAAGTTTCCTTCGGATTTCGAGCAGGCGCTGCAGTTGCCCGGGATCGGGCGCTCGACGGCCGCCGCGATCTGTGTATTTGCGTTCGGTGGACGCTTTGCAATTCTCGACGGCAACGTCAAACGTGTGCTGACGCGCTGTTTCGGCGTCGAGGGGTATCCCGGCGACAAGCGCGTTGAGGATGCGTTGTGGCGCAAGGCGGAGGAACTGCTGCCCAGGAAGAGCATAGAGACTTACATCCAGGGGCTGATGGATCTCGGCGCGGGCGTGTGCGTACGCCGGCAACCGCGCTGTGCCGCATGTCCTTTACGCAACGATTGCGTGGCACACCGCCGCGGTCTGACAGACCGCCTGCCCATGCCGAAACCCAAAAAAACGCTGCCGAGAAAAAAGACCGTCATGCTGGTGCTGCAACATGCGGGGGAGGTATTGCTCGAAAAACGCCCGGACACGGGCATCTGGGGTGGACTGTGGTGTTTCCCGGAAATTGCTCAGAGCGAAGATATCGAGAGAATCTGTGCCCAGCGTTTTGGTGCGCGCGTGGTCATGTTGAAGCCGCTGCCCGTGCTCAAGCATGGTTTTACCCATTTCCACCTCAGCATTACGCCACAGCAACTTCGCGTCACCGCGCTGGCGCCGCGCGCTGCCGAGCCTGGCCATATCTGGCTGCCGCTCGAAGAGGCGAGGACCGCGGCCATCCCCACTCCGGTCAGGCGCATTCTTGCCAGGTTGTGATTCGCGGGGACGACTTAATCAGAAGTTCCTTAGAGCGGGTATCAAAAGGCCAAGACCGATGTAACCGCCCGGCCCTCATCCCTGACCCTTCCAGCCCTCACTCCTGACCTCTCTCCCAAAGGGAGAGAGGAAGCACGTGCCTCCCTTCTCCCCCCGGGAGAAGGGTCGGGGATGAGGGATCGAGAAGGGAAACAATTGCCTCCTCTCTCCCTTTGGGAGAGAGGTCGGGAGAGAGGGGCCGAACGCCGATCAAACCAACGACAAATATTAATATATAAAAACAATGTATTACGTTATGATTTTGTGTAATTGCAACTTGGAGTTTTAGATTTTCATCTGCGTTTATCCGCGTACCCGTCGAGCGGGTATTGAAAAGAATTCATCGGCGGCTAGTTTTTTGATTTTGTGCTTTGCGGGCGCTACCAGATTTCGATCTGGCCGCCGCGTTCACGGATTTTCTCCGCGCGCTCCTGGATAAAACGCTGGAAACTGGGCTGGGTGCGGTAGGCGCCGCTCGCCACGTAGTCGAAGCTCGAGGCGAAATGAAACAGCTTCAGGTAAGCCTCGATGCGAAATACCTCTTTGCCGCGGGTATCGAAAAAAACGATGGTCGGCGTATAAGCGACTTTGAGCCGCCGGGCCCACTGTTCCTCGGTTTGGGATTTGCCATCCGGGGCCACCAGCGGCTGCTTGCCGAACAGTTCCAGCCGCACCACGTCGAACTTGCCGGCGAGCGCCAGCGTCGCCTTGTCTTTGAAACCCCGTGCGTGCATCTCGTCGCATGCGGCGCAATGCTGCTGTTCGAACAGCACGGCGAGCGGCTTCGCGGCGGGTTTGCGCGAGCGGTCGAGGTTGAACGGCGGTTTCAGAAAAAATGGCTGGTCGTGCAGTTTGCCGCTGGCGGATTCGCCGGCGTGTTGTTGCAGATAATCGGCAAAGCTTATCTTGTTCTCGTTTTTTCCCGAGACGTAATCGAGCGCGGCCCGGAATTTATGAGGAGGGTAGTAGCCGTTCAGGCGCAGCACCACCTTGCCTTTTTCGTCGAAAAACAGCAGCGTCGGCGTGAATTGCACCTTGAGGAAAGCGGCGAATTCTTTCTCGCTTCGCACCTTGCCGTCGGTCCAGGTCACTTCGCGGTCGCCCCAGATATTGAGCGCGATGGCGTCGAAGTGGCGGCGGGTTTTGTCGACGATATCCTTCTGACTGAAATTCACCCGCATCAGCTCGCGGCAATAGGGGCAGCCGTCCTGCCCGAAATAGACCATGAAACGTTTTTGCACTCTGGCCGCTTCGCGGATATCTTCACGAAAATCGAGGAACGTCTCCTTGAACCAGGACGGGATATCAATTGCATGCAGACCGGGGGCTATAGTTTCCGGGGCAGGCTGCGCAGCGGGGGCGGGATGTGCATACGTCAGGGCCGCCGCGATCACGAACAGACAAGCACGCAACATCAGATTTCCCCCCATTGTTCGCCGAAGGCTTTCTGGAGCCTGTCTCAATAATATCCACGCATCGCGCGGATATTATTGAGACAGGCTCTGGCAACCAAGCGTAGTATAAAGAGGGGAGGCAGTGCACAACAAGGCATGGCGATGCAGGATTGGAACGACATCAAGGCATGGCGCAAAACGCAACGTGCGGAATTGGTTGCGCGGCGCGCTGCGGTCAACCGGGAGCAGCGCGCTTTGTGGAACGAGCGAATCACCGAGTTGCTGTGGCGCGGATTCCCGATGACGGCCGGCATGGTGGTCGGATTCTGCTGGCCGTTCAAGGGCGAGTTTGACGCGCGCTTCGCAATCCGCCGCTGGCGTGAACAGGGAGTCATGACGGCCCTGCCCGAAGTGGTGGCGAAGGGCCAGCCGCTGCAGTTCCGCAAATGGTGGCCGGGGGCGCCGATGGCGCCGGGCGTCTATGATATTCCGGTGCCGGCCGGTACGGACATTCTGCTGCCGGATGTCGCGATCGTGCCGATGAATGGATTCGACGAGCGGGGCTACCGCCTCGGTTATGGCGGCGGCTATTTCGACCGCACGCTGGCTGCCCACGATCGGCGCATGCTCGCGATCGGGGTCAGCTTCGAGTTGCTGAGACTGCCGACGATCTATCCGCAGGCCCACGATGTCCCGATGGATTTCGTGGTGACGGAGGCCGCGGTTTACGCCAGCGAGGACGGCCGGCTCGTAGCGCTGAGTGCAGAGCAATCCCGCAGCCGTGCCGCGGCGGTATTGCGGGCGCGGCGCCTGCCGCGGTCCGGCGCGTTGCGTGGCGAGGAGCCTGGGTTCAGTTCACCGCCGTGCTATGCCGGGGAGTTCCCGGGTTATTGAGGCAGGCTCTAGTGACTTATGAGTCCCTGTTCGGTCATGATCCGGCGCAACAGGAAAAAGCGCGCTTCCACATCCTGCAGTTCAAGCAACCGCTGCTTTACGGCCGCATCGATGGGAAGGATCTCCGCCAGCCGGTAGGCAACCCAGACCGGATCATCAAGCTTGATCGGCGCGGAAAAATTCGCGCTGCCGACTTTGTCGATGACGAGCTTGAGCACCTCGCTACAAGCTTGGTCCACCTCTGCGGGCCCGCTTTCGGGCGCCAACACCTCGACTTGTCCCGAGATGAGGCCGTTGGCGGCAACCCGCGTCTCGATGATGCGAAAGCGCTCGCTTCCGCGCACCATGAGATGAAACAAGCCCAGCTGCGGCATGTCCCATTGCGTGATCGTGGCAAAGCAGCCGATTGCCTCGGGCAGCGCCGGTGCGCCGACCTCACGTCCTTCCCTGATCTGGCAAACGCCGAATGGCCGGTCGTCGCGCAGGCAGATCTTGGTCATCTCGATGTAACGCTGCTCGAAGATTTTGAGCGGCAGGACGCCGTCCGGGAACAGCACCGTGTGCAGCGGGAAGATGAAAGTCTCGCGTTGCTCGGGGACGGCGGTCACGTTATGCCAGTTCGCGATGCCGGACCAGCACCGGGGCCTGGGGGCGAAAATGGCCGGCGAGTGCCTCGACGAAATAGACCGAGCGATGCCGTCCCCCGGTGCAGCCGATGGCCACCGTCAGATAACTGCGGTTGTCGCGGGCGAAGCACGGCAGCCAACTCTCGATATAGTGCCGGATGTCGTCGAGCATTTTTTGGGTATTGGGATCCGCGCGCAGGAAATCGATGACCGGCCGGTCCCGGCCGGTCATCGGCCGCAGCATCGGCTCGTAGTGTGGGTTGGGAAGACATCGCACGTCGAATACCAGGTCGGCATCGAGCGGAATGCCGTTCTTGAAGCCGAACGACTGAAACAGCAGCGAGAGTCCGGCCTGCCCCAGGTCCACGAAATCCTTGACCCAGTTGCGCAGTGCGTTGGGACTCAGGTCGCTGGTATCAATATGGTTCGAAAGGCCGGCGATGTCGCCGAGCAGTTCGCGTTCGCGTGCGATGCATTCCGGGATCGTGAGTTCGCCTTCGCTCAAGGGATGACGCCGCCGTGTTTCCGAAAAGCGCTTGATCAGCGTCTCGGTTTTCGCCTCCAGGAACAGTATCCTGATGTCGGCGCCGTTGCGTTTGAGGTTCGCAACGTGCTGTGGCAGATCGACAAGCGTGTTGCCGCTGCGCACGTCGATGCTGAGCGCGGCCCGCCGATAGCCGGCCGTATCGAGAAAAGACACCAGATCGGGCAGCAACTTTACCGGCAGATTGTCGACACAGTAAAACCCGCTGTCCTCGAGCACGTTGAGCGCCACGCTTTTGCCCGAACCCGACAGGCCGGTGATGAGGATGAGTTGCATGTTGGTAGGCGGTAAGCGGTGAGCGGTGAGCGGGAAATGGTGATCGGTTAGGGTTTTTCTGCGGCTTACCGTTTACTGCTCACCGCTTACGGCTTTTCGCCGTTCAATTGTCGCGCCTGACGTCCGATGAATTCCTGCGTGCTGTCTATTCCGCGCAATTGCAGCACGTAATTTCGTACCGCGGCTTCGGTCAGAACCGCCAGGTTGCGGCCCGCGGCGACCGGGATGGTTACTTTGCTGATATCGACGCCCATGATCTCCTGGCGGCCGGCATTGAGCGGCAGACGCTCCATCTGCATCGGATCGGGCCCCGAGGGCCGCTGCAGATGCACGATCAGCTTGAGGTTCTTGCGCGGTCGCAACGCTGCTTCGCCGAAAACGGTGCGGATGTTAAGCACGCCCAGCCCCCTTACTTCGAGAAAGTCCTTGAGCAGCGTCGGGCATCGGCCTTCGATGGTTTCGGGCCCTACCTGGTAGAGCTCGACCACGTCGTCGGCGATGAGTCCGCTGCCGCGGCTGATGAGTTCCAGCGCGAGTTCGCTTTTACCCACGCCGGAATCCCCGGTAATCAACACGCCCATGCCGAGCACGTCGAGAAACACGCCATGAACAGCGGTCGATTCGGCCAGCAGGCGCGCCAGATAAGGGCGCAGCATCCACATCAATTCCACGCTGGGTACCGGCGACAGGAACAACGGCGTCTGAGTGGATTCGGCTACGGCCACCAGGGGTCCGGGCGCTTGCTCGACACCGGCGACGATGAAGCAGGCAAGTTCCCGGGTGGTGACCTCATCCAGTATTTTGGCGCTGGCAGCCGGCTCCAAGCCGTTGAGATAGCTGACTTCCGATCCGCCCAGCACCTGGATGAGGTTGGGGTGGATGAAGTTGAGGTGCCCGATCAGGCCTTTCGAGGAGTCCTTGGTGAGCTCGCTGTTAAGGTCTTTCGTGCCGCCGTCGCGACCGGCGACCCAGGTCAGCTTCAGCTTGTCGCGGTTGTCTTCAAATAGCCGGGCTATGCTGACTTGAGGCATGGGATTGCCATTCGGTGATCAATTGGTGCAGTTCGGAGGTGCTTTGGGCGTTGAGCAGGCGCTCGCGGAACGGCTTGTCGCTGAACATCTGCGCGAGCTCCGACAGAATCTGCAGATGCAGATCGGTGGCGCGGTCGGGGACCAGCAGCACGAAAATCAGGCTGACGTTCTGGCCGTCTGGCGCGTCGAACGGGATCGGCTGTTTCATTCTGATGACGGCGCCAATCGCTTCCTTGAGACCTTTGATGCGCCCATGGGGGATGGCAATGCCCTGGCCCAGTCCGGTCGAGCCCAGCTTTTCGCGCGCAAACAGGCTGTCGAAGACCTGGCTGCGCGCGATGCTGTGGTTGTTTTCGAACAGCAGGCCGACTTGTTCGAACACCCGTTTCTTGCTGGAGACGTCGAGGTCGAGCATGACGTTCGACGCCGGCAGAAGTGTGGCGATCAGGTTCATGGCGTAAGTTTAATGTCTGGTTGCTATCGCGGATAGGTTTGAAAAAACAAAAACGGGGTGGTCATATCGCCGGCCATTATTCCGTGTCCTGGAGCTTGATCGATGCGCCATCATGGCGATGATCAAGGTTTCTTTCCTTGTGCTTGATGATGGTGCGGTCGAGCTTGTCGACCAGACTGTCAATGGCGGCGTACATGTCGGTATCGGTGCTTTCGCAGAAGATGTCCTTGCCGCGCACGTGCACGCTGGCCTCGACTTTTTGATTGAGCTTCTCGATGGACATGATGACATTGACGTCGATGACGTGGTCAAAGTGATTCGTGATCCGCTGCAGCTTGCTTGCCACGTATTCGCGGATGGCCGGGGTGATTTGAATATGATGACCGGTTAGATACAGATTCATGTCCGCTCCTTGTTGTTAAAGGGTCTTTCTCAGATTGACAGGCAAAATCTGCAAAAAATCCCGGTACTTGGCGATCGTGCGCCGGGCAACGACGATGCCCTGCTGGCCGAGAATTTCGGAGATCTGGCTGTCGGTCAGGGGTTTGCGGGAATTTTCGGCGCTGACCAACTGCTTGATCAGTGCCCGGATCGCGGTGCTGGAAGCCGATCCGCCGGTTTCGGTCGTGACGTGGCTGCCGAAGAAATATTTGAGCTCGAAAATACCGCGCGGCGTATGCATGAACTTCTGGGTAGTGACGCGCGATACCGTCGATTCGTGCAGGTCGAGCGCCTCGGCGATTTCACGCAGCACCAGCGGCCGCATCGCGACCTCTCCGTGCTCGAAAAAATGGCGCTGGCGATCGATGATGGACTGCGACACGCGCAATATCGTGTCAAAACGCTGCTGTACGTTCTTGATCAGCCACTTGGCCTCCTGCAACTGGCTCGAGAGTTGCTGCGAGCCGGTATTGCGGCCGCGCTGCAGGATGTCGGCATAGAGCCGGTTGATTCGCAGGCGGGGCATCGCCTCGGGATTGAGCGCGGCGACCCATACGCCTTTTGCTTTTTTGACGATCACATCGGGCACGATGTAACGCGTGTCATCCGAGAAGAAATCACGGCCCGGCCGGGGGTTGAGACCGGTGATCAGTTTTTGCACCGCGCGCAGGCATCCATCGTCGCAATGCAGCACTTTCTTGAGTCTGGTGAAATCGCGCGATGCCAGTATGTCAAGATGATGTTTGACGATTTCCAGAGCGTCGGCGCGATGAGGCGTGCATTCGGGCAGCGCGGCGAGCTGGAGCGCGAGGCACTCGCTCAAGTTTCGTGCTCCCACTCCTGTCGGCTCGCAGTTCTGCAGATGCCTCAGCGCGATTTGCAGGTCCTCGAGTTCGACTGCAAGCTCCTGCGGAAGGATGGCGAGCAACTCGGCCAGGTCCTGCGTCAAATAACCGTCGTCGTCGAGCGAGTCGATGAGCAACGTTACCAGCCTGCGGTCCCGCTCCGGAAGATTGGTCTCTGACAACTGCAACAGCAAATGGGTGCGCAGCGTCGGCGCGCCAGCCGCAACCTGAGGAAAATCACGGTCCTCGGAATCGTCGCGCGCACCCGAGTATGACATGTCGTCCATGGTGGTGAATTCGGCTATTTCGGGCTCGACTTCAGAATCGTTGGCAGAGGAAGCATCGTCCGCGGCGGGTGCCGAATCCGCGGCGCCGGCCGGCTGCATTTCGGCCGGTACGGCGGGCTGGTCGCGGATGTCGTCGACACGTTCGAGCAGCGGGTTCTCCTGCAAAAGGCGCTCGAGTTCCTGGTTGAGTTCGAGCGTGGACAGCTGCAGCAGGCGTATCGATTGCTGCAGTTGTGGAGTAAGGGTTAAATGTTGGGATAGCCGAAGTTGTAGGGAATGCTTCATGCTGATTTGATGTGCGCTGGCTATCGCTGAAGCCCGCTGATGTAGTCACCTCTGACCAGGAGTTTGTCGGACTTAGCTCCGACAAACTCCTGAAATGAAAAGCACTAAAGAACGGGGTGAAAAAAACGCCATGC
>CAYIRZ010000055.1:11072-12258 GCA_964365845.1 uncultured Streptomycetaceae bacterium | reverse complement strand
CGCCCGGCGAGCCGGGCGAGAACCGCGATCTCAAACTCGAACTCAAGGTGCTGGCCGACGTCGGACTGCTGGGCATGCCCAATGCCGGAAAATCGACGTTTATCCGCGCCATTTCCGCCGCGCGGCCCAAAGTCGCTGATTATCCTTTTACCACGCTGCACCCGAATCTCGGCATGGTGCGCGTCGACATGAATCGCAGCTTCGTCGTCGCCGACATTCCCGGGTTGATCGAGGGCGCGGCGGAAGGCGCCGGCCTCGGCCACCAGTTTTTACGGCACCTCGCGCGCACCCGGCTGCTGCTGCATCTCGTTGACATTGCGCCCCTCGATGAGAGCGCCAACCCGGTGCGCGAAGTGAAAGCCCTGGCCAAGGAACTCAAAAAATTTGACGAGGCGCTCTACCGCAAACCACGCTGGCTGGTGTTGAACAAGACCGACCTGCTGGAGCCGGAACAGCGCGACAGGATTGCGAAGAAATTCATCAAGGATTTGGGCTGGAAGGGAAAAAGCTTTATCATTTCCGCGCTCACCGGCAAAGGCTGCAAGGAACTCACTTACGCCGTCATGGAATATCTGGAGCAGCAGAAAAGCGAGAACGCCAAGGCTACGGAAGACGCCGGAGAAAAATGACATCCGTTTTAACCAACGCCAGGCGGCTGGTCATCAAGGTCGGCAGCGGCCTGGTCACCAACCAGGGCCAGGGGCTGGATCACGCCGCGCTGTCGCGCTGGGCGGAACAGATTGCGCAGCTCAGGCATTCCGGATATGAAGTCGTGCTGGTCTCCAGCGGCGCAATTGCCGAAGGCATGCAGCGCCTCGGCTGGAAGAATCGCCCGCATGCCCTGCACGAGCTGCAAGCCGCGGCAGCAGTCGGCCAGATGGGACTGATCGAGGTCTATGAATCCTGCTTCCGCAAGCATGGCCTGCTTACCTCGCAGATCCTGCTCACGCACGAGGATCTCGCCGACCGCAAACGCTATCTCAATGCGCGCTCGACGCTGCGCACGCTCCTGGGGCTGGGTGTTGTTCCCATCATCAACGAAAACGACACGGTGGCGATCGACGAGATCCGCTTCGGCGACAACGACACGCTCGCGGCACTGGTCACCAATCTGATCGAGGCCGACGCGCTGGTCATTCTCACCGATCAAACCGGCCTTTACGACAAGGATCCGCGCAAGAATTCG
>CAYIRZ010000055.1:0-11062 GCA_964365845.1 uncultured Streptomycetaceae bacterium | reverse complement strand
ACGGCAAAACTGGTAACGGAAGCCAAAGCCGGCGACCCGCAGCTCGAATCGATGGCAGGCGGCGCAGGAAGCCATATCGGGCTGGGCGGCATGCTTACCAAAGTGCTTGCGGCCAAGCGCGCCGCGCGCAGTGGCGCACACACCGTGATTGCATCGGGACGGGAAGATAAAGTTTTGCTGCGACTTGTGCAGGGAGAACGGATCGGCACCCAGATCGTTGCCGAAAGTGCCATGCTTGCCGCGCGCAAGCAATGGCTTGCCGATCATCTTCAGGTGCGTGGCCGGATTGTGCTGGATGCCGGCGCGGTCAAGGCGCTCAAGGCCGATGGCAAAAGCCTGTTGCCGATCGGCGTGCATGAAGTCACGGGCGATTTCGAACGCGGTGAAGCCGTGAGTTGCCTGGATGAAGCTCGATGTGAGATTGCGCGCGGCCTCATCAACTACAGCGCGACGGAAACACGCCGCATCCTGCGCACGCCCTCAAGCGAGATCGAGGCCAAGCTCGGTTACGTCGTCGAACCGGAACTGATCCACCGGGACAATTTAGTGCTGCTCTAAGGGCAGCACTAAATTGTGGTGGGAAATAACTAATGCGGCGGCAAACCACCCCGCCTGAGTGCATCGAGTATCTGTTTCGTGTCTTTCACCGGGAACTTCCCGCGACAAAAGAAATCGCGGTACAGCACGCCATGATGGCGGTTAGTCTCCTTGTACTCGATACGGCGCCACTGCGGATCGCGCGCCCGTGACCACGAGCCGTCCTTGCGGCCTGTCGCATAGTATTTCTGTTGCCGCATATCGCAACGCATGCCCTCGAAAGTGACATTGATCGCGCCTCCCGAGGCCCGGATCACCAGCGTATAGCGCACCACGCCATCGCCGCCCACGGAGATCGACTCGGTGTCGATATAAAAGTGGTGGGGAGACGCCGCACCGGCCTCGAACTCGATCAGGTTCTGCGGCTTCGGATAAGGGGGGATTTTCTCCTGGACCTCGGACCAGGGCTTTTTTTCCTGATCGAAGTCATAATCCCAGCCGTCCCATTGCGCCGGCGCGGACACGGGCAGCAACAGCGCCGCGACCACCGGTAGCAGCCATCTCAAGTCAACGCTCATAGATGTTATCGCGCGTCAGCGGGACAGCCACCGCCCCCTGCGCGTTCGGCTTGCCCGCGAGCACCTGGAAGACCGACATCCAGCCGCGCTCAAAAGCGTGGGCGGACCCTGCCATGTAAACGCGCCAGATGCGAAAGGCTTTCTCACCAACCTCGGCGAATGCTGCGTCGCGGTTGGCCTCCAGCCGCTCCACCCATTGCCACAGCGTCCTGGCGTAATGGGAACGCAAACTCTCGATATCCCAGCACTCGAAGCCCTGAGCCGACATTTCGGCAATCACTTTTGAAATATGCACCAGCTCGCCGCCGGGAAACACGTAGTCGTCGATGAATTCGCCGATGTCGCTGCCGAGTTCCTCCTGGTCGAGCGAATTGAGCGTAATGCCCTGATTCATCGCCAGGCCGCCGGGCTTGAGCAGACGAAACATCTTGCCGAAGTAAAGCGGAAGGTTTTTCCGGCCGACATGCTCGAACATGCCGATACTTGCGATCTTGTCGAACAGCGCGTCTTCCGGCATGTCGCGATAATCGAGCTGTCTGACATCGCACAAATCTTCAAGCCCCTGCTCGCGGATCTGCTGTCTGGCGTAATCATGCTGGTTGCCACTCAGCGTAATCCCCGTTGCGCGCACCTTGTAATGCCGCGCCGCCCACATGATCAGCGCGCCCCAGCCGCAGCCGATATCGAGAAAATGTTCCCCCGGCCGCAACTGCAGCTTGCGGCAGATATGGTCCAGCTTCTGCTCCTGCGCGATATCAAGCGTGTCATCGGCGCGCCGGAAATAAGCACAGGAATAAACACGGCGTCGATCGAGCCACAGGCCGAAAAAATCGTCGCTGACATCGTAGTGGCGACGGATTGCCTCGCGGTCGAACACACGCGAATGCCGTATCCATCTGCGGAAACGTAAATTCCTGCCGTGGGACAATTCCGGCGGCACTGCGCTCAGCGCCTCGCACATACGCACCAGTTCGCGCGCATC
The DNA here is from genome assembly GCA_964365845.1 of uncultured Streptomycetaceae bacterium. Classification (GTDB taxonomy): domain Bacteria; phylum Pseudomonadota; class Gammaproteobacteria; order Burkholderiales; family SG8-41; genus CAKKQX01. The sequence goes on along the minus strand of CAYIRZ010000055.1, from coordinate 8,965 downwards.
GCCTTCAAGATCGAGTTCCTGCTCGACGTAGTGCCGGGCGAGTTTTCCCATGCTGGGATTGACGAGCGAGGCGAGGACTCTTGGCGAGCGTACCATGACTTTGACGCGTGGCGGCACCGACGGCGTCACCGATCGCCCGTTCCACAGCGTCACCCCCAGTGGCAAGCCAAGTTCACGCAAACGCTGCTCGAAGCGGCCAAATAATTGGGTTTCCATCATATCGTCCACCCCTCTAGAGCCCCCGTGCCGCCAAGCGTATTTGGTCTTATGCGGCGGCCGTTTGCTTTAAATCAAACCGCACTCATTTAAAAACCGGTCATTCGGGCAAAAACTGACAAAGGCCTAAACCAGATCCTCGACCAGCGATGCCGTGACCGCCGGATCGACGTTCTCGACGATCACATTGTAGTGCGGATGGTCGATACCGGCGGAAACCTGCGCACCGCGCTTAAGTGCCTCACCCATTGCGCGATCGAGTTCGAAACGCAAAAAGTGCACCGCTGACGTCTTTTCCGCATTTTCGCGCTCCAGATCCTCGTCGGCAATGGCATAGACGCGCTGGTGGCCATCGACTTTGACCCAGACCTTGTCCTCGACGCCGATCAGCTTGGCCAGCATTTGCCGCCGCTCGTCGAGGTCGGGATATCCGATCATCATCGTGGCCTTCCAGTTGCTGCCGTCGGGAACCAGCGGATTGTAGGCACCAAGTTCGTCCTCGATGCCCTCGTCTTCGAAAATCCGTTCGACGCGCAGCATCTCCTGGATCTGGTAGCGGATGGTCAGTTCGTCCTCGAAAATCAGCGTCACATTGCCGCCCAGGGGCAGCGTACGGTTTTTCTTGTGCGCCATGACCTTGGCGCGGAATTCCTGACGCGCCTTAAAGTAGGCTTCAAGCGTCATCAGGCTGTCACGGGTGATTTGGGGCATGGGCTTCCTTCGTAAGCGGTAAGCCGTGAGCAGTAAACGGTCAAAGGCTCTTACGGCTCACCCGCTCACGGCTCACCGCTTACGTATTCACAGTCCATAAGCAATGCGTATCAGCGTAATCGGATGTTGTTTCTGCGCCGCGGTCTCGCCCATCCCCTGCTGAATGTGGCGGCCGGCGATCGCGCAATCGGAGCCGATATAGTCGGGAGCGGCCTCCGCCATCTGCCGGAACACCGGGCGGCCGATTTTCATCGACTGCTCGAAGTACTCGCTTTTCACGCCCCAGGTGCCATCGTGGCCGGCGCAGCGCTCGACGGTGGTCACCTTGGTGCCGGGAATCATCTCCAGCAGCTCGCGTGTCTTCTGCCCCATGTTCTGCACGCGCAGGTGGCACGGAATATGGTACGAAACCTTGCCCAGCGGTTTCTTGAAATCGGTCTTGAGCAGTCCGTCCTTGTTGCGCAAAACAAAATACTCGAACGGGTCGAACATCGCCTCCGCCACCACTTTCACGTCGGCATCTTCCGGGAACATCAGCGGCAGCTCCTGCTTGAACATCAGCGTGCAGGACGGCACCGCCGTCATGATCGCGTAGCCTTCGCCCGCCAGCCTGGCCAGCACCGGAATATTGATTTCCTTGTTGCGCGCAACCGCTTCGAGGTCGCCCAGCTCGAGCTTGGGCATGCCGCAACAGGCCTCTTTTTCCACCAGAGTGGCCGGCACCTCGTTGTGGGCGAGGATTTTCAGCAGATCGTGGCCGATGCCGGGCTCGTTATAATTCACATAGCAGGTAGAAAAAATTGCAGCTTTGCCCGGTGTTTTTTCCCCGTCTTTTACAGGGAACGACGCGTTGGGCCGCGCGGTGCTACGGAATTTCGCGCTGTCGTAATCCGGCAGCACGCGGTCCTTGTGCACGCCGAGCACGCTGTCCATGATGCCGCGGGCAACGCCATTCTTGTTAATGGCATTGACGAACTGCACCACCACCGGAATCGTCGCCAGCTTGCCCAGCGCATCGGTGCTGGACAGCAGCTTGTCGCGGAAATTGGCGCCGCCTTTCCTGAACTTGACCGCCTTGGCGCGCAGCATCAGATGCGGGAAATCAACGTTCCACTGATGCGGCGGCACGTACGGGCACTTGGTCATGTAACACATGTCGCACAGATAGCACTGGTCGATGACCTTCCAGTAGTCCTGCTTCGCGACCCCGTCCACCTCCATCGTCTTGCTTTCGTCGATGAGATCGAACAGCGTCGGGAAAGCCGTGCACAGGTTCACGCAACGGCGGCAGCCATGGCAGATGTCGTAGACGCGCTCCAGCTCCTTGTCGAGCCTGGCCTCGTCGTAGAAGTCGACAGACTTCCAGTCAAGCGCATGTCGGGTGGGGGCCTCGAGGCTCCCTTCGCGTACGGTCATTTTTTGGTGAGGAGTAAGGAGTGAGGAGTGAGTTAAAGCGCGAGGTTTTATTACGCCTCACGCCTTACCCCTCACGCCACACGACGTTTAGTCAGCCAGCGCGTCCAGTGCTTTCTGGAAACGGTTGGCGTGCGAGCGCTCGGCTTTGGCCAGTGTTTCGAACCAGTCGGCGATTTCGCCGAAGCCTTCGTCGCGCGCGGCCTTCGCCATGCCGGGATACATGTCGGTGTATTCGTGGGTTTCGCCCGCGATGGCCGCTTTCAGATTTTCACGGGTCTTGCCGATCGGCAGATCGGTCGCGGGATCGCCACAGGCCTCCATGTATTCGAGATGGCCATGGGCATGGCCGGTCTCGCCTTCCGCGGTCGAGCGGAACACCGCGGCCACGTCGTTCTGGCCTTCCACGTCGGCTTTCGCTGCGAAGTAAAGATAGCGGCGGTTGGCCTGGGATTCACCGGCGAAAGCGTCCTTCAGATTCTTGTGAGTCTTGGATCCTTTGAGTTGCATGACCTTCTCCTTTTAAATCAATGTACTATAAATACAAGCGGTCCTGAAAGACTTTGGATAATGCACCTTTCTGACCGAGAACCTACAGATATTAGACCAAATCTAATCTGTGAACTAAGTATAAACCCGCGCTTCGAGCACTGTCAATTTCTGTTGCCGAATACAGCGATGCTCAACGTGAAAGCATAGCCTCGATTTCGGAAAAAGTCCGCGCCACCTGGCTGGTGTCTATGGTCACGCCCAGTTGGCGCGCGATTTGGGTCGCCGAAAACATGCCGCGCACCGTCTGCCGCCCGCTGCCGTCGATCTCCACCACCAGCGCGTGCTGGCGCCCCGCCGCCTTGAGCGTAGCGACTATGTGGCCGACCTTGGCGGCGCGTACGTTTTCGAGATTGAGCACCTGGAGCCGATCCTGTGGCGTCATGACGTCGCGCACCAGCAATTCCTCGCGCCGGATGCTGCGGTGAGCAATGACCTGCATCGGTTTTTCTCCAAGGATGTCATTGGCCGTAATCAGTCCCAGCACCTTGCGGTCCTGATCCACGACCAGCAACAATCGCACGCTCCGCTGGATCATGCGGCGGTGCGCCTCGTCCATCGTATCCCCCGGCAGGATAATGACCGCGGTCACACGTTTAAAATCGGTCAACACCTGCAGCGCGGGATCGTCGAGCGTGACTTTCTCCGGCATCGGCTGCGTCGGCTGAGCGTAGCCGATACCCGATTGCAGCATGCCTGAAGTCAAGGCGGTGTAGTTTCTGAGCATGCTCCTTCCTTTCTTGCTGTTGCCGGCAGGTCAACTACCAGATCATGAGCTTTCGATGATGCCGACTCGATCGTTTGGGTCGTTCTTGTGCTGAGTGCAACGTTCGGAGTGGTGGCGCAAATAACGCGCGAGCTCGTTCAATGCTCTCTGGTAGACATCGCGCTTGAATTCAACCACCGCTTCCATCGGCACCCAGTAGTCGTTCCAGCGCCAGGCATCAAATTCCGGTTTTTCGGTGGCACGCAGGCAAACGTCGCAGTCGCGGCCGACCAGGCGCAACAGGAACCAGATCTGCTTCTGGCCCCGGTAGTTGCCGCGCCATTCGCGTCGGATCCACTGGTCGGGCACCTCATAGCGCAGCCAGTCCCGGGTACGGCCCAGGATTTTCACATGCCGAGGCTCCAGCCCCACCTCTTCCTTGAGTTCGCGGTACATTGCGAACTCCGGTGTTTCCCTCGCCTTGATGCCCCCCTGCGGAAACTGCCACGAGTGTTCCCTTACCCGCTTGCCCCAAAAAACCTCGTTCTTCCCGTTACAGAGAATGATGCCAACGTTGGGGCGATATCCGTCACGATCAATCATATCGATCACCCTTAAGTCGGTTACTTGACCCGATTTTTTCACAATTCGGGAAGGAAGAAAAGCCGCCTAGATAAACAGCCGATGCTCGTCGTGACGGTTCATCTTGCGCAAGCTCTCCACGAAACGCGGAAGCTCCAGACCATAGCGTTGCTGCAGCACCAGTGCCCGTTGCGCCAGATCCTCCCATCCGGGGTTGCCGGGATGCGCTTTGAAGGCAAAAACCGTGACATTCCCGGGCTTTTCCGCGGGCAGGCATAGCGTGCCATCGGGAAATGCAGTCTCGATGCGTTGCAGCGTTTCGTTGAACAAGCGGTCGCCGCCCCAGAGATTGACGACCAGGATGCCGTGCGCATTGAGCCGTTTTCGGCATGCCTCGTAAAACGCCTTGTTCGACAACTCCTCGACATGGGATTCGGCGTCGTAGCCGTCGACTACCAGCAGGTCGACGCTATCGCCGTCGCGTGCGGTGTATTCGGCGCCATCGCCGACGATGATCGAGAAGCGCGCATCGTCCTGCGGCACGAGAAAATACTGGCGGGCAATCGCCACCACCTGCGGACTGATTTCGATCACCCGTATCGTTGCCGGCAGGTGCCGGTAAATGAACTTCGCCAGCGAACCGCCTCCCAGGCCGATCATAAGCACGCGCCCGGGCTTTTCGTTAAACAGCATGAAGCCCATCATGCTGCGCGTGTAGGAAAGCTCCAGATCGTACGGCCGGGCGATGCGCATTGAACTCTGGACGGTATCGCCGCCGATATGCAGCGAGCGCACACCGAATTTTTCACTCACGTAAACCGTCTGCGCGTCATCGGCCGGCTTGCGGATTCGCCACTTGGCAAGGAATTTCATCGTTAATGGGTATTTTTTGCTTGAGACCGGGGTCTGCATTGATCGTGAATTCCCAAGGTCCGGTAGAATAAGGGTTTTTGCGGATCTGGAACAGATATGCGCGTTTCGCAGTTCTTCATTTCGACTCTCAAGGAAGCCCCGTCCGAAGCGGAAGTGGTCAGCCACAAGCTGATGCTGCGGGCCGGGCTCATCAAACGGCTCACCAGCGGCGTTTATACCTGGATGCCGCTCGGCCTGCGCGTGCTGCGCAAGGTCGAAACCATCATCCGCGAGGAAATGAACAAAAGTGGCGCGATCGAACTGCTGATGCCCGCCGTGCAACCGGCCGAACTGTGGCAAGAGTCAACGCGCTGGGAGCAATACGGGCCGGAACTTCTGCGGATCAAGGACCGCCACCAGCGCGATTTCTGTTTCGGCCCGACGCACGAGGAAGTCATCAGTGACGTGGTGCGGCGCGAAGTGAAGAGTTACCGCCAGCTGCCGCTCAACTTCTATCAGATCCAGACCAAGTTCCGCGACGAGATCCGGCCGCGCTTTGGCGTGATGCGCAGCCGCGAGTTCATCATGAAGGACGCCTATTCGTTCCATGCCGGCCAGGCGAGCCTGGATCGGACCTACCGGGAAATGTACGACTGCTATTCGCGCATTTTCTCGCGCCTGGGCCTCAAGTTCCGCGCGGTCGCAGCCGATACCGGCTCGATCGGCGGCACCGGTTCCCATGAATTCCACGTGCTGGCCGATTCGGGAGAGGACGCGATTGCATACTGCCCGGCTTCGGATTATGCCGCCAACGTTGAGTTGGCCGAGGCCGTCGCGCCGGCGGCAAAGCGGTCGGCACCCGCTGCCGCACTGGAGCGTGTGCATACGCCCGGCGTCAAGACCATTGCCGAGCTTTGTGCATTCCTGAAAATTCCGGCGCAAAGAACGGTGAAAGCTGTCGTCGTGAATGGCGCCGACGGCAACCCGGTCCTGCTGATGGTGCGTGGCGACCACGAACTCAATCTCATCAAAGCCGGTAAGCTGGATGCAGTCAAAACGCCAGTTGCCTTGGCATCGGCCGAGGCGATACGCGCGGCCTTCGGCGCCGACCCCGGTTCGCTGGGCGCGGTGGGTTTCAAGGGAATGGTCATTGCCGACCGCGCGGTTGCCGCCATGGCCGATTTCGTGGCCGGCGCCAACGACAACGGCTATCACTATACGGGCGCGAATATCGGGCGTGATTTTCCCGAGCCTGTGTTCGTCGATATCCGCAACGTCGTTGCCGGCGACCCCAGCCCCGACGGCAAGGGTGTGCTCGAAATTCTGCGCGGCATCGAAGTCGGCCATATCTTCCAATTGCGCACCAAGTATTCGAACGCGATGAACCTCAGCTATCTTGATGAAACCGGCAAGCCGCAATTCGTGGAGATGGGCTGCTACGGCATCGGCGTCACCCGCATCGTGGCGGCGGCGATCGAGCAGAGTTACGACGAGCGCGGCATCATTTTTCCCCGCACCATGGCACCGTTCGATCTTGCCATCGTGCCCATCGCCATGGGCAAAAGCGCACAGGTGAAGGAAACCGTCGAAAAGCTCTACGCCGAACTCACCGCCGCCGGTATCGGCGTATTGCTCGACGACCGCGATGAGCGTCCCGGTGTCATGTTCGCCGACATGGAATTGATCGGCATCCCGCATCGCATCGTCGTCGGCGAGCGTGGACTGAAGCAAGGGCAGATCGAATATCAGGCGCGATGCGACAAAGCGGCACAGGACGTCGCTTTGCAAGATGTGGTGAGTTTCGTAAAATCAAGGGCATGCGCAGACTGACGATATCGATATTCGCTTTGCCGCTTCTGGCGGCAATCGCCCTGCCTCTTCCGGCCTGGGCTGGCGCCCAGATCTACGAGCCGCTCTCGGCGAGCGTTCAGGCCGCGCTCTACAAGGCGGTTTCGGACCATGCCGTGCCCTATCTTGCGTTCCAGGACGAGGGCGAAGCGCGCGAGTGGCTCAACGCAATGTCGAAGAAACTCGTCAAACGCATGCCGGAACGCGTGCAGCGCGAGGAATTCCTGGTGACGGTGCACTACGAGGCGAAACGCGCGGGGCTCGATCCGCAGATGGTGCTGGGACTGATCCAGGTAGAGAGCAACTTCCGCAAGTACGCCGTGTCGAGCGCGGGCGCCCGCGGTTTCATGCAAGTGATGCCGTTCTGGATCAAGCTGGTCGGCGCCCGCGACAACAACCTGTTCCATCTGCGCACCAATTTGCGTTACGGCTGCGTCATCCTGCGGCACTATCTCGATATCGAGAACGGCAATCTGTTCCGTGCGCTCGGGCGCTATAACGGCAGTCTGGGCAAGGCCGAATATCCGAACACGGTGGTACGCGCCTGGCACAACAACTGGCAGTTTCCGGTGCGCACGGCGGATGCCCGTTCCGACGGGCGCAGCTGACTTTCCCGCCTGCCGTCTTACGTGTCCGCGCGCCCCGCCGACACGGCATCCGTGGTGCAGTCCGGGGCGAGAGGCGGGGCACCGGCGCGCTCCCCGCAAACGGGCGGCTGCGCCGCTAACGTGTCCGCGCGCCCCGCCGACCGGAACAATTCGTCGACCGACATCTGCATGTGCTCAGCGATACGCGCAGATATCTCATGCACCAGCGTTTCCAGTTCGGCATCTGCTTCGCGCGCCGGAACCCTCGTCTCCACGTTGAATACAAACAGCCGGTACACGTCCTCGACCTTGATGGTCTGCGGATCGCGATTGAGCACCCAGCTCGCGGGTGCACCGCGGCTGACCCAGGCCGCGCCAACCATCTTGCCCAGGATGGCTTCGATGCGCTCGATGCGCACCTTGACAGCGCCGTGCAGCTGCGGCAAGCCAACCACCTCGCCGTTGCGATGAGCATGCCACAGTATTTTGAGTATCTGCAGGGCGTCGAAAAAATCGTTTCCCGGAACCGGGCGCGCCTGACCGGCACGCTCGCGCCACTCCGGCAGCGCCGCCACCACCACCGCACCGGACAGCACCACCAGCCAGGACAGATAAACCCACAGCAGAAAGATCGGCACGCTCGCAAACGCACCATAGACCAGCTTGTAAGTTGGAAATTGAGTGATATAAAGCGCAAACCCGCGCTTCATGGCCTCGAACGCGATCCCGGCAAGCAGACCGCCGGACAAGGCATCCCGGAATGCGACGTGCCGGTTGGGCATCGCAAAGTAGAGCAGCGCGAGGGCCAACGAAGTCAGGATAATCGGCACGGTCTTGAGCAGCAGCACGCCGGCGCCGGGAATATCGCTGACCAGACCCAGCGGCAGGCTCACCAGCCATGACGTCAACGACAGGCTCGCCCCGATCAACACCGGACCGATCGTCAACAGCGTCCAGTAGATCAGCACGCGCTGGGATACCGGGCGCGGGCGCGAAATGCGCCAGATATCGTTGAATGCACGCTCTATCGTCATCAGCAGCATGATCGCGGTAATGACAAGAAACGCCACGCCGACCATGGTCAATTTCGCGGCGTTGGCGGAAAATTGTTCGGCATAGCCAGCGATCGCACCCGCCGATGCCGGCACCATGTGCTCCACAACGAACCGCTGGAGCGCTTTGCTCATTTTCGCGAACACCGGGAAAGCGGAAATCAGCGTCAGCGCAACCGTGATCAGCGGCACGATCGACAGCAGCGTCGTAAAAGTAAGGCTGGCCGCGATCTGCAGACAGCGGTCTTCGTAAAACCGCCGCGTCACGATGCGCGCCAATTCATGCAATGTTGGCGATTTTCCCGGCACGTTTTATCCTCCTCGGGTCCATCGCTATATAGAGCCTGTCTCAATCATATCCACGTGTGCGACGGGGCAATGTGGGATGCAGTTTTAGGAGCAAGCCTGCAACAATACCGCGAGTATTGTAAAGGGTTGCGACAACGAAA
>CAYIRZ010000054.1:0-12279 GCA_964365845.1 uncultured Streptomycetaceae bacterium | reverse complement strand
ATGATCGAGGGCGGCTCGCAGACCGCGGTGGTGATGCTGCTGGTGGCGACTTCGTCGCTGCTCGGCGCCTATCTCACCGAGATCCAGGCGCCGCAGCAACTCGCCCGCGCGGTCGCCGAGATCACCACCAACAAGTGGTTCGTGCTGGCGATGCTGAATGTGCTGTTCCTGGTGCTTGGCTGCTTTCTGCACTCGGCAGCAGCAATCATCCTGGTGGTGCCTGTGGTGATGCCGCTGGTGAAACTGGCCGGCATCGACCCGGTGCATTTCGGCCTCATCGTCACCATCAATCTCGGCATCGGCCAGCAGACCCCGCCGGTGGCGAGCGTGCTGATGGTCGCGTGCTCGATTGCCAAAGCCAGCGTGTGGGAGGTCAGCAAGGTCAATATTTACTTCATCGGCGTATTGTTCGCGGTACTGATGATGGTGACCTACATCCCGGTCACCGGGCTGGGACTGGTGGAGTTCTTCTATCGCTGACCGGCGGCGGCGGGATCACGCCGCCTCAGTTTAGACGGTTTTCAATATGGGCCCGATACTCGTCACGCGCGACGGCGCCATTGCCACCGTCGCGCTCAACAACCCCGGCAAGCTCAATGCGCTCCACAAGGCGATGTGGCTGCGCCTGGGCGAAGTCATGCGCGAGCTCTCCGCCGCCGACAGCCTGCGCTGCATAGTAGTGCGCGGATCGGGGGACAAAGCTTTTGCCGCCGGCGCCGACATTGACGAATTCGCCACGGAACGCGCCGGCCCGCAACAGGCCAGGGGCTACGGCAACCTGATCCACGAAACCATGCAGGCGGTGGCCAGGTGCCGGCATCCGACGGTGGCGCTGATTCAGGGCGCTTGCATCGGCGGCGGCCTGGAGATTGCCGCGATGTGCGATATGCGCGTCTGCGGCGAATCCAGCCGCTTCGGCATCCCGGTCAACCGGCTGGGACTGACCATGGCCTATGGCGAACTGCAGGGCCTGCTGGCGCTGGCGGGACGCGCGGTGACGCTCGAAATCCTGCTCGAAGGCCGCGTGCTCGACGCGCAGGAAGCTTTCCGCAAGAAGCTCGTGAATCGCGTGGTTCCCGACGACAAGGTCGAAGTAGAGGCTTACGCCTGCGCCTCCCGCATCGCCGCCGGCGCACCGCTGGTCGCGCGCTGGCACAAGCAGTACATCGATCGGCTCACGGTCACGGCAAAACTCAGTCCTGAAGAATGGGACGAGGGCTTCGCCTGTTTCGATACCGAGGACTATAAGGAAGGCGTGGACGCCTTCCTTAAAAAAAGAAAGCCGGAGTTCAAAGGCCAATAAGGCGTGACGGTGATGAAAAACAGGTTCATCAGACTGTTGTCCCAGGCCTTGTTCGGGATCGCCGCGCTGCTGGGGCTTAGTCACGCCTTCGCGCAAGCCGATTACGCGCGCGAGAAGCGCTGGGCCGACGAAATCACGCCGGCGATTCTCGTCGGCGACCCGGTCCATCTCGAGCTGAAATCGGGCCACAAATTTCTTGCGATCTATACCCCCAACGCCAAGGCGCAAGCGGGCGTGATCGTGGTTCACGGCCTCGGCTTGAATCCCGACTGGGGGCTGATCAACCCGCTGCGCAGCCGGCTTGCCGAGCAGGGTTATGCCACGCTCTCGGTGCAAATGCCGGTGCTCGCCGCCGATGCGCGCGGCGAGCAGTACCCGCCGCTGTTTCCGGAAGCTGCCGAACGGCTGCAGGCGGCGGTCATGTTCCTGCGCGGCAAAGGCTACAGAAAAATAGCCATCGTCTCGCACAGCCTGGGCTCGCGCATGACCAACTTCTTCCTCAATAAAACCGCGGAGCCGCGGATCGACGCCTGGGTCGCCATCGGGATTTCGGGCGTGTTCACCGAGCCCGCAAGCTTTCGGGCGCCGGTGCTCGATCTGTACGGCGAGAACGATCTGCCGGCGGTGCTGCAGAACGCAGAAAAGCGCGCCGAGGCAATCAAACGCGTGCGCGGCTCCGCGCAAATCCAGGTCGCCGGTGCCGAGCACTTCTTCAATGGCATGGAAACGGAGCTCGTCAGGCAGGTCCGCCAGTTTTTGGACCAGAAACTACGATAGGTCTTCTTCGACACCGGCTGCCGCGCGCATCAGCCGGTCTTTGATGGCGGCCCATTGCGGTTCCTGTGGCGGCTCTTCCACCAATATCGTGTCGCAGCCTGCCGCATCGAGTTTACGTAAATTATTATATAAATCATGGGCATAGCCCGCGGCCTCCACGTGCGATGCGATCCATACCAAGCCCGGCAACAGGGGCTGTAGCGCAGCGCGCGCCAGCACGGCGACGCGCTTGCCCTGGCGTGTCAGGCTCGCGGCGAGTTCGAGCAGCAGGTCCGCTTCCATCATTAGCAGCGGCGTTTGAGGTGCGTAATGCTTGGCCAGCGTCCCTGGCGCGCGCGGCGATTGCGCGCCGGGTGCGGCCAGCGGTTGGCCCAAAGCTTCCTGCAATTGCTGGGCCGTAATCCAGCCCGGCCGCAACAGGGTCGGCTGTACACCCGACAGGTCCACGATCGTCGATTCGATGCCGACATCGGCGGCGCCGCCGTCGAGCACGCAACCCACGGTGTCGCCGAATTCGCTGCGCACATGCGCCGCGGTGGTCGCGCTCACGCGCCCGAAGCGGTTGGCCGAAGGCGCGGCGATGCCACCGCCGAAAGTACGCAGCAACGCCTGCGCCACCGGATGCGACGGCACGCGCAAGGCCACGGTGTCCTGCCCGCCCGTCACCAGATCGCTGACCTGTGCCGCGCGGCGCAAAATGATGGTCAAAGGGCCGGGCCAGAATTTCTTCGCCAGTTTGCCGGCAGCCGGCGGAATCTCGCGCGCCCAGTTGGCGAGCTGCACGGCGTCAGCAACGTGCACGATCAGTGGATGATCGTGCGGCCGGCCCTTGGCGGCGAACACTTTTTTGAGCGCCTCCAGATTGGAAGCGTCGGCGCCGAGTCCGTACACCGTCTCGGTCGGGAATGCGACCAGCCCGCCGGCGCGCAGCACGGCTACAGCGTTTTTAATTTCTTGATCGGAAACCATTTAATTTAACCGCCAAGACGCCAAGCACGCCAAGAATTCTTTTTAATATCTGCTTGATATGTCATCTAGAATCATGAGGATTTAATGTGGAGCCCAGCGGTGCCGTGCGAGATGCTGTAATGAAGCATGATGTTTCACGGTGTCCGCCTGCGGCACAGGGTTAGACAGCAGATCTGCGTTTATCCATTTCGGCCTTAAGGAATGAAAGAATTTCCTCATGGGCTTGCTGCTCGCCCTCTTTAAGGAAAAATAGCGTTGGGTTATAGCGGTAGCCGACTATGCTCATGATGGGCAAGAGTAAGAGGACAAAAGCAATACCCCACCAAAAACCATCAAATGCACCGATTACAGCGACGATCACGCCCGCAACTTGGACGTAAAAACAAGATCTGCTCAATCCTGAAGATGTTCCAGGATACATGTAGTAGTAAACGAATTTCTTCAAGCGCGCATTTGCAGCGACGGACAATGCGAGAATGTCTTTTGCACTTTGTGTGGACACAAAACCAAGCAGTACGACCCCAAGCAGTACGATCAGCAACGCTGCAACGGCAGCAATGACCATCCACGCCAAATCAATTCGAGAGAAAGCAAGCCAAACGCCGATCAACACGGTCAGAGCAAAGGGAAGTGGCACGAGATTCAAGGGTGCCTCCAAATATGCAGCCTAACACCGCAATTGCGCCGCGTCGCCACGAGACGACTGAAACGGCGCGCTGTCCGGCTCGAAAGGCTTAGCCATCGACCCACCTTACTTCGCCGATTGTCATGCTTCCGCGTTTACCGACGATGACGTGGGCGGCGTTCTGGTATTGGTACTGTTTTCGAAATGCTTCCAGTTTGACCCTGTCCCGCGACAAGTCGCGTCCAGGTTTCTTCAGTTCAATTACGAGTATATTTTGTTCGTCGTCGCCTCTTTTGTGTACAACGACATCGGGACGAACGGTTGATTCGATGAGCTGGTTTGAGCCGTCTTTCGGAGGCAGTTGCAGGATTTTCGCCCCGGTTCCATGACGGTTGTATTCGACGTCGACGCTAAGCGATTTAGGAATTGCTTCGCGAATGTAGCCCGCAATGTGCTGCGAAATAGTAGGTTCGCCGACTCCTAGTTCGAGCAAGGCAGGCTCCTCGTCAATGAGGCGTTTGACTGCTCGTTCGACAATGGCAATAACTTCGGTGCGTCTCAATGTTTCCTTATCCACTCGATGGCTAACTTCAAGTAGCTAAACTAATGCCCGGCTTGCAATTCGCATTGTGCGCTCGCCATTGTCATTGTTCAACGACGTCAACGCGTTGAATCACGAAGCGATGTAAGGAAAAAGCGTGAGGCGTAAGGAGTGAGGGGTGAGGAGTGGCTGACTGATCGTCAGCCCGATTTTACCTGTTGCGCTTCACTCCTCACCACCAGCGCCCGGCTGGCCGAGTAGCTGCTTGGGGGCTCTCAGCCTTGAGCCGCAAGCTCTTCGCGCACGATCTTCCGGACGAGTTCTTGCGTCACCGGTTGCCCGGATAGCCCGAGGTAAGATTTCAGCGCGTCATTGACCAGCGTCTGATACCCCTTCCCGGTTTTCTCGGACTGGGCCTTGAAGCGCTTGAGAATCGCGTCATCAAGATAGATCGTGATCCGCGTCTTCCCGGTCGTGGGAATTACGGCCCCGCGCTTGCCTTTAGAAAAGTCATACACCTTTTTCATAGTTTCTCCGCTCTCTGGGATCAGGCTTCCGTACCGAGATGGTTCGTGCTCCGTCACGCCGAGGAGTGTGCACCACGACCATCAACGACCCGAACAAATTCATTCCAATGGTGACGAAGCGCTGCTCGCCCTCGGCGGAGTCATCTTCGACGGTAAGCGCAAGGGGATCATTCAACACCCCGTCGCCCTCGGCTAGAGAAACGCCGTGCTTCTTGAGATTTGCGGCGTCCTTCTTCGGGTCAAAGTCGGAAGTCACTGGGTGATTATATGCATATGATGCATATACGTCAACCCCTGCCAGCGACGATACGCAGGGGGCTTGCTGAGAGTTAACTTCAAGCGGTTGGGTTCGCTAATGCCGGGCGGTGAACTCATCCGGCCAACCCGGAAAGTTGTACTTGATTTCGTCAACGAGATTCCAGATGGGCTGACGAAGACTGCATGGAAATGGCGCGCCAAAGTAAAACTCGAGTCTTCTTCGGCACTCTGCTTCGTCGTGTGAAGTGGCATCCAGTAATGAGGACTCGTCGGACAAAAAAATGGGCTGATACTCCGGATCAGGTTGAACAATGTTGAAAATGAAGCGGACCTCGCGTTCGCGCTCTTCAACCTCGGCCGTGTCAGCAAACTCGATTTTCTTTTCGTGTAGATCCATTGGCTTGTCGCAGCTAACCTAACTTCAAGTAATTGGGGCTAATTGGGGCTGATGGCCGGTTTGCACATCGGCATTGTGCGCCCGCCCTCGTCATTGTTCAACGACATCAATGCGTTGGATCACGAAGCGATGTAAGGAAAAAGCGTGAGAAGTAAGGCGTTAGGCGAGAGGTGTGAAGCGCAGCAGGTAAAATCGGGCTGACGAAGTCAGCCTCTCCTCTCTCCTCCCTCCTCACCCCTCCCCACCAGCGTCAGCTGGTGAGCAGCCGCTGCACTTCGCGGTACTTCTCCGCAGTCTTCCTGAGCACTTCCGGCGGCAGCGCCGGCGCGGGATGCTTCTTGTTCCAGGGCTGGGTCTCGAGCCAGTCGCGCACGATCTGTTTGTCGAAGCTCGGCGGGCTGATGCCGGTGCGGTATTCGGCGGCGGACCAGAAACGCGAAGAGTCGGGCGTCAGCGCTTCGTCGATCAGCACCAGGTTGCCCTCGCCGTCGGTGCCGAATTCGAACTTGGTGTCGGCGATGATGATGCCGCGCGTGGCCGCGTAGTCGGCGGCTTCGGTATAAAGCCGGATCGAGATGTCGCGGACTTTCGCCGCGAGTTCCGCGCCGACGATCACCTCCGCTTCGGCGAAAGTGATGTTCTCGTCGTGCTGGCCGGCGGGCGCCTTGGACGCCGGCGTGAATATCGGTTGCGGCAGCTTGTCTGCCTGTTTCAGGCCGGCGGGCAGCTTGATGCCGCAGATCGCGCCGGTGTCCTGGTAGTCCTTCCAGCCGGAGCCGATGATGTAGCCGCGCACCACGGCCTCGATCAGCAGGGGCTTGAGCTTTTTCACCACCATCGCGCGCCCGGCCACCTGCTCGCGCTCGTTGTCCGCCACCACCGATTCAGGCGCGATGCCGGTCAGGTGATGGGGCACGATATGGCCGAGCTTTTTGAACCAGAAAAATGACAGTTCAGTCAGCACCCGGCCCTTGCCCGGAATGGGCGTGGACAGGATCACGTCGAATGCGGAAAGGCGGTCGGTCTGCACCACCAGCAGCTTGTCGTCGCCGACCGCATAGAGGTCGCGCACTTTGCCGCGATGCAGGAACTTGAGGCTTTTGATGTTGGTTTCGAACAAGGGTGAGTTATTGTTGTCGGACATGGCTGTTTTCGCTTTTGAACGCGGCGCCGCGGCGCCACCCGGTAAATACAATCGGTCAGGAAAGCTTCGGGAGCTTGACCGACTTGACCGCGTCGGCCTGTTTTTTGCGGAAGTCCCGCAGGCGCTGGGCGAGCTTGCCGTCTTCGAGCGCCAGCATCGCCACCGCAAACAATCCGGCGTTGGCCGAACCGGCGTCGCCGATGGCGAACGTCGCTACCGGTATGCCCTTGGGCATCTGCACCATCGACAGCAGGGAATCGAGCCCCTGCAGATGTTTCGAGGGGATCGGCACGGCGAGCACCGGCAAGGTGGTTATGGCCGCGACCACCCCGGCCAGATGCGCCGCGCCGCCGGCGCCGGCGATAAAGCATTTCGCGCCGCCAGCCACCATTTTCTCGACCCATTCGAACAACAGGTCAGGCGTGCGGTGAGCCGACAGCGCGCGCGCTTCGTACGGCACGCCGAAGTCCTTGAGCTGGCGCGCGGCGTGCTGCATGGTGTCCCAGTCGTTGGCGCTGCCCATTACGATGCCCACCTGCGGAGTTTTCATTCGCTCATGCTCCCTTTATCTGCGAACGCGGTATTTTAGCGCATCACAACCGGGGGTTCTTCAATTAAATGCATACCGGTTGCATTCGTCAATGCTTACATTAGCAAAGTCCACAGACTGCTAGCGTTGTGAGCGCCTTGCCGGGCTGCTAGAATGGATTGCATATAAACAAGACCGCGTTTTGATGCGGCGGCGTCCTCGGATCCTGATATCCACATTCACGTGCAGCTGCCTATAAATACTGCGCTAAGCGCCATCGCGCTCATCCCGCTTGCGCTGGCAAGCGGGATCGCGAAGCGGGCCAAGGTGGTCGAGTTCGCCGGCATGCGCGCCGAATAACAAGTTGAATTTTCAGCATGGAGCAGAAATGACCAGCAGCGCGGGAATGAGAAAAAGCGACGAACTCTCCGGCAAGGTGGCGCTGGTGACGGGCGGCGCGCGCAACATCGGGCGCGCCATTGCGCGCGCGCTCGCTGCCGGCGGCGCGGCGGTGATGGTCAATGCCAACACCTCGCGCGAAGCGGCGCAGGAAACGGTGAAGATGGTCGAGGATGCCGGCGGCAAGACGGCGCTGTTCTTCGCCGACGTCACCGATGCCAAAGCCGTGGCGCAGATGGTCGATGCGACCGTGAAGCGCTTCGGGCGCCTCGACATCCTGGTCAACAACGCGGCCGTCCGCTCGGAAACCCCGTTCGCCACAACCACGCTCGAGGAATGGCGCCGCGTGCTGTCCACCGTGCTCGATGGCGCGTTTATCTGCACCCAGGCCTGCCTGCCGCATCTGATCCGCGCCGGCGGCGGCGCCGTCGTCAACATCGGCGGACTCACCGGCCACAAGGGCGCGCTGCACCGCTCGCATGTGGTGACAGCCAAGGGCGGGCTAGCCGCCATGACCAAGGCGCTGGCACTCGATCTTGCCGAGCACGGCATCACCGTCAACTGCGTGGTGCCCGGCACGATCGAGACCCAGCGCGGCCTGCCGGGCGCCCCCGAGCGCCCCGATCACCGGCGCACCCTGCCGCCGATCGGCCGGCGCGGCACGCCCGAGGAAATTGCAGCGATGGTGCGCATGTTGTGCGGTCCCGACGCGCGCTACGTCACCGGGCAGTCGATACACGTCAATGGCGGCGGGCTCATGCCATAGGGAAGCTCTGATCAAGTATAGTTTTGTCATTCCCGCGAAGGCGGGAAACCAGGATGTTGTTAGAGTAGCCCCCATCCTAGGCCCCCTCGCGTGCTGCGCAGGCTCTCCCCCCGCAAGCAGGGGAAGGGGATACCCGCCTTCGCGGGGACGACCTAATCAGAGGATCTCTAGCCGCGCGCTCTACCAACCGGGGAGAGTACCTATGAATTTCAAGATGTTACTGGGAATGATCGGCTTGGCGCTGACGGCAACCGGCGCGCCGACAGCGTTTGCCCAGAGCTACCCCGCCAAAGCCGTGCGCATCGTGGTTCCTTTCCCGCCGGGTGCCGGCGCCGATATCGTGACCCGCCTGATCGCGGCTAAACTCGGCGGCGCGTTCGGCCAGCAGTTTGTCGTGGACAACCGCGCCGGCGCCGCGGGCCACATCGGCTCGGAAATCGCGGCCCATGCCGTGCCCGACGGTTACACTTTGCTGTCGGCGCCGGCCTCGATCGTGATCAGCCAGTCGCTTTACCCGAAGTTGAATTACAACATCGAAAAAGATCTGGATCCGATCGTGCTGATCGCGTCCGCCCCGTTCGTGCTGGTGGTGCACCCTTCATTGCCGGTCAGGAACGTCAAGGAACTGATTGCGCTGGCCAAGGCAAAACCGGGTGAGCTGTACTATGCCTCGACCGGCAACGGCGGCACGCCCCATCTCGCCGCCGAGGTCTTCAGGATGCAGGCAAAAATCAACATCGTGCACGTCCCGTACAAGGGCACGCCGCCGGCGGTCATTGATCTTCTCGCGGGGCAGGTGCAACTGATGTTCGCCAACACGCTGTCGGTGCTGCCCCACGTCCGGTCAGGGCGGCTACGCGCGCTGGCCATCAGCAGCAGCAAACGCAGCGCAGCGGCGCCCGAGCTGCCAACCGTCGCCGAATCGGGAATGCCGGGATTCGATGTCAGCACCTGGTTCGGCATGTTTGCGCCGGCCGGAACGCCGAAGGACATCATCGGCCGCCTCAATGGCGAAGTCAGAAAAATCGTGCAGATGGCCGACGTCCGCGAGCGCCTGATTTCACAAGGGGCGGATCCGATCGGCCTGGCCCCGGAAGAGTTCCGGGCCCATGTCAGATCCGAACTCGTCAAATGGGAGAAGGTGGTTAAAGCCGTCGGTGTTCGCATCGAATGAATGCGCCGGCTGCACCATTGCCTGTGTCCCCTGTTACCGCGATCGTTCCGGCGACGCGCATCCTTGCGCGCTACATCGTCGGCTCCCGTTGGGATGACATCCCGCAGCAGGCGCGGCATGAAGCGTCGCGCGCGCTGCTCAACTGGCTGGGCTGCGCGATCGGCAGCAGCCGGCACGAGACGGTGGAACGCGCGCTGGCTGCGGTGCGGCCCTTCTGCGGCCCGCCGCAAGCCGCCGTGCTGGGACGGACCGAACGCGTGGATATTCTGCATGCGGCCTTGCTGAACGGCATCAGTTCGCACGTGCTGGATTTCGACGACACCCACGCGCGCGCCATCCATCCCAGCGCGCCGGTGCTGCCCGCGCTGCTGGCTTATGCCGAGTGGCGCAAAACGAGCGGCGCCGATCTGGTGCACGCTTTTGTTCTCGGCGTGGAAGCCGAAGAGCGCATCGGCCTGTCGGTGTTTCCCGAGCACTATGATGTCGGTTGGCATATCACCGGCACTGCCGGCGTGTTCGGCGCCGCCGCCGCCATCGGCAAATTGCTCGGCCTGAACGAACAGCAGATGACTTGGGCCCTAGGCATCGCGGCGACGCAGGCGGCTGGATTGCGCGACATGTTCGGCAGCATGTGCAAAAGCCTGCATCCCGGACGCGCGGCGCAGAACGGACTGGGCGCGGCCCTGCTGGCCGCCGCCAATTTCACCAGCTCGGAGCAGGCAATCGAAGCGCCGCGCGGCTTCGCGCAGGTGACCTCCACCCGCTTCGACCCCGCTGTCATCACCGAGGGCCTGGGACAACGCTACGAGCTCCTGTCGAATATGTACAAGCCCTACGCCTGCGGCCTCGTGGTGCACGCCGCCATCGACGGCTGCATCGAACTCGTCCGCGAGCATGGCCTCAGGCCTGACCAGATCGAACGCGTCGAACTCACGGTCAGCCCCCTCGTGCCCGAGCTGACGGGGAAACGGACACCGCAATCCGGGCTCGAAGGAAAATTCAGCGTCTATCACGCGGTCGCCGCCGGGATCATCTTCGGGGCCGCCGGCGAGGCGCAATTCAGCGACGAAGTCGTGCGCAACCCGAACGTGGTCGCGCTGCGCGGCCGGGTAACGGCAACAGCCGATGCCTCGATACGCAAGACCGAGGCGCGCGTTACTCTCCAGCTCAACGATGGACGCCGCCTGTCCCGCCACGTCGAGCACGCCTTGGGCACGCTGCAGCGTCCCATGAGCGATGCCGATCTCGAGACGAAGTTTCGCAGTCTCGTCGAGGGCGTGTTGCCCCGCGGCCAGGCCGATGCGCTGATCGCGAAGTGCTGGTCGGTGGCTACCCTCGATGATGCGGCGGAGCTTGCGCGCCTTGCGGTGCCCGCGTAAATGAAACGTCGGCTGACGCTGCTCACTGCTTGCAGTCTTCAGAAATATATCAATTAAATCAATATATTGGGAAAGCCCATGAAATCTCCCCCAGTGTCCCCGGTCATGCAGCAACTCGCCACTTACATTGCCAAGGCCCTCAGGAAGCCGCTGCCCAAAGCAGTAGTCGAAAAAACCAAGCACCACCTGCTCGACACCCTCGCCGCCATGGTATCGGGCTCGCGGTTGTTGCCGGGCATGAAGGCGATTTCCTATGCGAAAACGCTGGGCGGCGTAAAAGAGGCCTGCGTCGTCGGCTCCAGACTCGTCACCTCCACCGAAAACGCTGCGCTCGCCAACGGCATGCTGGCCCACGCCGACGAGACCGACGATTCGCACGCGCCCTCGCTCACCCATCCCGGCTGCGGCATCGTGCCGGCGGCACTGGCGATGGCTGAGCGCGAACGCGCCAACGGCACGCAACTGCTGCGCGCGGTCGCCTTGGGCTACGATGTCGGCTGCCGGCTCACCATGGCCTTGCACGCCTACGACTTCCGCGAAGCGGGGCATTCCACCCACAGTTTCGGCCCGATGTTCGGTGCGGCGGCGGCGGCCGGCGCGCTGGCCGGCCTCGGCTACGATCAAACGCGGCACCTGCTGTCCTACACCGCGCAGCAGGCTTCGGGCATCTCGTGCTGGATGCGCGACGAGGAGCACATCGAGAAGGCCTTCGATTTCGGCGGCATGCCGGCGCGCAACGGCGTCGCCTCCGCGGCGATGGTGGCCCATGGTTTCACCGCGGTCGAGGACGTGTTTTCGGGCGAGCGCAATTTCTTCGTCGCCTATGACGAGACGCGCCGCATCGGCAAAGCGCCCGAGCCGCAACGCCTGGTGCACGAACTCGGCTCGACCTACGAAATCATGAACACCAACATCAAGCGCTGGTCGGTGGGTTCGCCGATCCAGGCGCCGCTCGATGCGCTGCTCGATCTCATCCGCACTCACGGCCTCAAGGCGGCCGGCGTGGAAAAGCTCGTGGTGCGGGTCGCCCACCAGGGCGCCAATACCACCAACAACCGCAACATGCCCGATATCTGCATGCAGCACCTGTGCGCGGTGATGCTGATCGACGGCATCGTCACTTTCGAATCCGCCCACGACGAGAAGCGGATGAAGGACCGCCGCGTGCTCGACCTGCGGCGGCGCATCGAACTCCATGGCGACGATGCACTGACGCGCGCCATGCCTTCGCGCCAGGGCATCGTCGAAGTAACGCTCAAGGACGGGCGCCGGTTGAAGAACCACACTAAGGCGGTACGCGGCACCGCACAGAACCCGATGACGCGCGCCGAGGTCGATGAGAAATGTTTTCACCTGATGGCGCCTATCCTCGGCAAGCGGCGCGCCCGCGCCCTGTGCGATGCGGTGTGGGCCATGGAAAAACTGGGCGACGTGAGAAAACTGCGGCCGTTGCTGCGCGCTTAGGAGCTTGTCGGACTTGTGTTCGACAAA
>CAYIRZ010000053.1:0-12286 GCA_964365845.1 uncultured Streptomycetaceae bacterium | reverse complement strand
GCCTTGGGCGGCGAGACGATCAGCCCGCGCTGGCCTTTGCCGATGGGCGCGATGATGTCGATGATGCGGCCGGTGATGTTTTCTTCGGCCTTGATGTCGCGCTCGAGCTTGAACTGCTTGGTCGGAAACAGCGGCGTCAGGTTCTCGAACAGGATCTTGTGCTTGGAATTCTCGGGCGGCTCGTCGTTGACCTTGTCGACCTTGACCAGCGCGAAATAGCGTTCGCCGTCCTTCGGCGTGCGGATCTCGCCCTCGATGGTGTCGCCGGTATGCAGGTTGAAGCGCCGGATCTGCGAGGGGCTGACGTAGATATCGTCGGTGCCGGCGAGATACGAGGTGTCGGGCGAGCGCAGGAAGCCGAAGCCGTCGGGCAGCACTTCGAGCGTGCCGCCGCCGAAGATGCTTTCGCCTTTCTTGGCCTGGTTCTTGAGCAGCGCGAAGATCAGTTCCTGCTTGCGCAGCCGGTTGGCGCCGTCGATTTCGTTCGTGACGGCCATTTCGATGAGTTCGCCGACGTGGAGGTTTTTGAGGTCAGATAAATGCATATGGGAATAGCGACGCTACGTGGAGGTGAAACCAGGGAAAAAGGAAGCGGGATGATCCAAACCCGCGCCTGACCTACTTGATTATTTTAAACTGAAAGGAGCGGCCATATTTCAGGCGCAGGGGGAAAGCGTATAGGGTTTAGATATGGCTGTCAATAAAGGCGGTTAACTGTGATTTGGAGAGCGCGCCGACCTTGGTGGCCTCGACATTGCCGTTTTTGAACAGCATCAGCGTCGGAATGCCGCGAACACCGTATTTGGGCGGGGTGGCCTGGTTTTCGTCGATATTGAGCTTGGCGACCTTGAGTTTGCCGGCGTATTCCTTCGCGACCTCGTCGAGGATGGGGGCGATCATCTTGCAGGGGCCGCACCATTCAGCCCAGTAATCGACCAGGACCGGCGTCGGGGACTGCAGCACCTCGGGTTCAAAAGTATCGTCGGTAACGTAATGTATATGCTCGCTCATGATGGCCTTGTCATTGTAAAAAGGAAGGAAACTGCCGCGGAACGTGCGGCAACGGGATTTGTGGAGAATTATGCTAACCAAATTTACCCGCGATGGGAAGCTTTTAGCCGCCTGTCGGCCCATCAAAGTCCGACAGGCGGCTAGGGCCTTGTTTCTGCTAAAATATGGCGCGTTTCGCCGATTTCAGGCGCATAAACGATCTGCTGAAGGAACATTATGACTTACGTCGTGACCGAGACCTGCATCAAATGCAAATATACCGATTGCGTTGATGTCTGTCCGGTGGATTGCTTTCGCGAAGGCCCCAACATGCTCGTCATCGACCCCGATGAGTGCATAGACTGCACTCTGTGCGTGGCGGAATGCCCGGTCGAGGCGATTTTTGCCGAGGATGACGTGCCCGACGACCAGCGCCAATATACCCAGCTGAACGCCGAACTGGCCAAGGTGTGGAAACCGATCATTGAAAAGATCGATGCACCTGCCGATGCCGACGAGTGGGCAAAGGTTAAGGAAAAGAATCATCTGCTCGAGAAGTGAGCCGAAGCTGATGCAACGGCGGTAGCAGGGGGGTATTATCCCGCTGCATGTTCGCCACCACGGAATTCCCGAGTACCGCCAAAGCACAGGTCTTTGCACGTCTGGCAGAAGGGCTGAAAGCCGGAGCGACGGTGGTCACGCCCAACCGTCGCCTCGCGCTGGCGC
Organism: uncultured Streptomycetaceae bacterium; assembly: GCA_964365845.1. Classification (GTDB taxonomy): domain Bacteria; phylum Pseudomonadota; class Gammaproteobacteria; order Burkholderiales; family SG8-41; genus CAKKQX01. The sequence continues at coordinate 10,570 of CAYIRZ010000053.1, read as the reverse complement.
TCAAGCGTGAATTCGACGATGCCCAGGCCGCAGCCGGTCTAGCCGCCTGGGATTCCGCTGATATCCTGCCGTTTTCGGCTCTCGTCGAGCGTGCCTACGACGACGCGCTCTATTCCGATCTCGCCGCTAACCTGCCGCTGCTGCTCACCTCCGCGCAGGAGCAGGCGTTGTGGGAAGGCATCATCCGTGATTCCGAGGCGGGCAGGGCGCTGCTTGCTATTCCCGAAACAGCGCGGCTCGTGCGTGAGGCCTGGCAGCTCGCGCAGGCCTGGCAGCTTGCGCCGCGGCTCAAAGACTTTCCGCTCAACGAAGACGGCAAGGCGTTTCAGGATTGGACGCAGCGCTACGAGCACATTACCAAACGGGATGGCCATACTGATGGCGCACGCCTGGCTGGCCTCGTCGCGCCGTTGTTCGGGCGAGCACAAGTAAGGACGCCGAAATTTCTCGTCTGCTACGGCTTCGATATCGTCACGCCCCAGCAGTCGGTGCTGCTTGCCAGGCTCAAGACCGCCGCTTGCGAGGTCGTATCGGCCGGGCCGCAGCCACGGCGGGGCGAGGCCTTGCGCACCGCGTGCAAGGACAATCGGGACGAGATTCGCCGTGCCGCAGCATGGGCGCGATCTCAACTCGAGGCCGGCGCGGCGCGCATCGGTGTGGTTGTGCCCGATCTCGCCAGGCATCGCGCCGCGATCGTGCGCGCTTTCAGCGCGGTCATGGCGCCGGATTACGCACTGCCGGGAGCGGCGCAGCGCGTGCTGCCGTTCAATGTTTCGCTCGGTCTTGCGCTGACTTCGTACCCGCTTGTCAACGCCGCAATGCTGGCGCTCCAACTCGCGGGACGGGAGATCGATTTCGAGCAGGTGAGCCGGCTGATCCGTTCGCCGTTTCTTGCCGGTGGCGAAGCGGAAATGGCGCGCCGCGCGCGACTCGATGTGGCATTGCGCAAGCGTGCAGAGCCGGTCGTCACGCTGGACCGGCTGCTGACATTGATGGCGCGCGAAAAAGAAGAGGCAGGCTGCCCTGTCCTCGCGCAACGCCTGACCGCGCTCGCCGAATTCCGCAAGACCCATCTGTTCGGCGCGCATGCGCCGTCGGCATGGGCCAAGCGGATTTCCGAGGCGCTGGGCATCGTCGGTTTTCCCGGCGAGCGCGGTGTCGATTCGGCGGAATACCAGACGCTCAAGAAGTGGCACGAACTCGTCGCGGCATTCGCCGCGCTCGATCGCATCGTGCCGCGCACCGGCTACACCGAAGCGGTGTCGCGCTTGCGGCGCATGGCCGCGGACACGCTGTTTCAACCCGAGACGCCCGAAGTACCGATCCAGATTCTCGGCGTCCTCGAAGCCGCCGGCATGGTGTTCGACCGATTGTGGGTAATGGGATTGAGCGACGAGGTCTGGCCACCCGGCCCGCGCCCGAATCCGTTCCTGCCGATCGAAATGCAGCGCGCGGCAAGGCTGCCGCAGGGTTCGGCCGCCGAATCGCTGGAACTTGCGCGCCGCCTCACCAAAGAATGGCTGTCGGGGGCGGATGAAGTCGTGTTGAGCTACCCGCAGCGCGAAGATGAACGCGAACTCAAGCCCAGCCCGCTCATCATCGATATTCCCGAACAATCCCTCTCGCTGCCCACTTACGCGATTTTCCGCGACGCCATCCACGCTGCGCGCGGGCTTGAGCAGATTGAAGATAACAAGTCACCAGCACTCGATACGGCCATCGCAGTAAGTGCCGGCACCGCGGCGATAAAAGACCATGCGGCATGCCCGTTCCGGGCGTTTGCGCTGCATCGCCTCGGTGCGCGGGGGATAGAGACGCCGCATACCGGGCTCGATGCATTGGAGCGCGGCACGCTGGTGCATCGCGTGCTGGCGCAAGCGTGGTCGCAGCTCAAGAGCAAGGACGCGCTGGATGCGATCAGCGCTGCCGATCTCGAAACTTTGCTCAGGCAGGCCGCGGAAGAAGCTGTCGCGCGCATCAAACGCGATCGGCCGACGACGCTGTCCGGACGCTTTGCGGAGATAGAGAAGCAGCGCCTGGTGCGCTTGGCGCGCGCCTGGCTCGAAACGGAGAAGCTGCGCAGCGGCTTCACGGTCGTCGCGACCGAGGACAAGCGTCGTGTCGAGATCGGCGGGCTTGGATTCAATACGCGCCTCGACCGCGTCGATCAGGCGCAGGACGGCCGGCGCATCGTGATCGACTACAAAACCAATGCGCCGCCGGTCGGCGCCATGCTCGGCGAGCGGCCGGACGAGCCGCAGTTGCCGCTGTATCTCGTTACCGCCGAGCCCGACGCGGCAGCGGTCGCATTCGCGCAGGTGAAGACGGGCGAGATGCGTTTCACCGCGCTCGCGCGCGACGGCGATCTGTTGCCGAAAGTGAAGGCTTTTGCCGAGTCCTATTACCGCGATCGCCATGCTTCATGGGATGAGGTTGTCGCGGCATGGCGCGCCGACCTGGCGCGGATCGCTGCCGGTTTCGCCGCGGGAGATGCCCGGGTTGACCCCAAGCAATACCCGCACACCTGCCGCTATTGCGACCTCAAGCCGTTCTGCCGCATCCATGAGCGGCTGGAGAATGCGCTCGTCGACAATGATGACCATGAAAACGAAGGGGATGCCGCATGAGCGCTGCACCCATCCCGGACCTTGCCGAACGCCGCCGCGCGCTCGATCCCGCGCATTCGTTCATCGTCCAGGCGCCGGCGGGCTCGGGCAAGACCGAGCTCCTGATCCAGCGCTATTTGCGGTTGCTTGCAATCGTCGATCACCCGGAAGAGATCGTTGCTGTTACGTTCACCAGGAAAGCCGCCGGCGAAATGCGCGAGCGCGTGCTGGAGGCGCTCGCCGCTGCACAGGCCGGCGCAACGCCCGCAACGGAGCACGAGACACTGACGCTGGCGCTCGCAACCGCGGCGCTGCAGCGCGACACCCAGGCCGGCTGGCGCATCACCGACAATCCGGCGCGGCTGCGCATCCAGACTATCGACTCGCTGAGCGCGGCACTCACGCGCCAGATGCCTGTGCTGTCCAGATTCGGTTCGCAGCCGGAGAGCGTCGAGGATGCTGCCGAGCTGTATCTCGAGGCGGCCCGCGCAACCGTCGAACTTGTCGAAGGCGATGACGAGGTCGCGCAGGATGTCGAACGGCTGCTTGCGCATCTCGATAACGACGTTAAGCGCATCGAGGATCTGCTTGCCGACATGCTCGCGCGCCGCGACCATTGGTTGCGCCGTATCAACGTGCCTGGCCGTGAGGAATTGGAGGCTACGCTCAGGAATGTGCGCTGCGAGGCGCTGGCGCGCGCGCGGGGACTGCTTCCGGCATCGTTGCGTGATGAGTTGATCGAGCTTGCGCGCTACGCCGCCGCCAACCTCGCCGCCGCTGGCAAGAGTTCGCCCATTGCGGCTTGCGCCGGGCTCGCTGAACTGCCGGGTATTGAAGATTCGAGTGTCGCCGTCTGGCAGGGTATCGCTGAATTGTCGCTGACCAGAGAAGGCGAGTGGCGCAAGCAATATATTGTTAATGAAGGATTTCCGCCCGGCAAGACCAAGACCGAGAAGGACGCTTCAAAGCAATGGAAGGACCGCGCGCTGGCTCTGATTGCCGGGCTCTCCGCGAACGGTACGCTGCGCACGACGCTCCATGATCTGCGCCTTCTGCCGCCGTCCGCCTATTCTGATGGCCAGTGGGAAGTGCTGGGGGCAATCATGCGGCTGCTGCCACGCGCAGTCGGCCAGCTCAAGCTCGTGTTCCAGTCGCGCGGGCAGGTCGATTTCACCGAGGTCGCGCAGGGTGCGTTGCTGGCGCTCGGCGACGTGGATGCACCCACTGATCTCGCGCTGGCGCTCGACTACCGCATCCGGCACTTGCTGATCGACGAGTTCCAGGACACTTCGATCAGCCAGTACGAGCTTGTCGCCAGGCTTACCGCCGGTTGGGAGCGCGGCGATGGCCGCACCGTGTTTGCGGTCGGCGACCCGATGCAGTCGATCTATCGTTTTCGCGAAGCCGAAGTCGGATTGTTTCTGCGTGCGCGTGCCACAGGCATAGGCTGTGTCGATCTGCAGCCGATCGGCCTCTCGGCGAATTTTCGATCTCAAAGCGGCATTGTCGATTGGGTGAACGCGACATTCGCGCAGATGATGCCGGCACGCGAAGACATTGCGACAGGCGCGGTGCCCTACACCGCATCGGTTGCGACGCGAGTAGCGCTTGCCGGCAATGCGGTCAGCGTCCATCCGTCTTTCAACGACAACCGCACAGCCGAGGCGGCGCAGGTGGCCGGGATAGTCGCGCAAGCGCGCCGCGATGACCCGCAAGGCAGGATTGCGATTCTGGTTCGCAACCGCGGCCACTTGCGCGAAATTGTGCCGCAGCTCAAGCAGGCTGGCCTCAGGTTCCGCGCCATCGAGATCGAGGAACTCGGCCACCGTCCCGTGGTGCAGGACCTGCTTGCGCTGACGCGCGCGCTTACTCACATGGCGGACCGGCTGGCGTGGCTGGCGGTGCTACGCGCGCCATGGTGCGGGCTCACGCTTGCCGATTTGCACGCGCTTGCCGGCATCTCGCCCCTCTCTCCTAACCTCTCCCCCCCACGGGGGGGCGAGGAACAATTAGCTCCCCTCGCCAGAAGGGTCGGGGGAGAGGGGGCAACCCTATGGGAAGCCATGAACGACGATGCGCGTGTCGGCAAGCTCTCCTCCGACGGCCGCGCGCGGCTTGAGCGTCTGTGCGTGGCGCTGCGCGCGGCGATCGGCCATCGCTGCCGCGGCTCGTTGCGCGAGCGCATCGCCGGCGCGTGGTATGCGCTCGGCGGGCCGGCCTGCGTCGAAGATACGACCGATCTCGAGGACGCGGAGATCTACTTCGATTATCTCGAGCAGCACGAGGAGGCGGGGGAGATAGCCGATCCCGTTGCATTCGAAGAAGGGCTGGCGAAGCTTTATGCGCTGCCCGATCTGGAAGCCGACGAAACGCTGCAGATCATGACCATACACAAGGCCAAGGGTCTCGAGTTCGACACCGTGATCGTGCCGGGCCTCGGCCGTTCGCCGCGCAATGACGACAAGAAACTTTTCCTGTGGATGGAGCAGCCGCGCAGGGGAACTCCCGACTCAACCGATTTGCTGCTGGCGCCGATCCACGAAACCGGTGCTGGCGGCGATCCTATCTACGCATGGCTCGAAACACTCAATGCGGAGAAGGAAAGTTTCGAGGCCGAGCGCCTGCTGTATGTTGCGGCCACGCGCGCCAGACAGCGCCTGCATTTGCTCGGCGGCACGCGCCTCGGTCCCGATCGCGACGGCGTTATCGGGCTCAGGCCGCCGGCGGAAAAAGCGCTGCTCGGCAAACTATGGCCGGTGGTCGAACCCATTTATGCCAGGGCTGCGACGCAGGCGTTGGAATCGCCCTTTCCCCTGGCGACCGAGAATTCGCTCTCAGTCGATCAGGCGCTGCGCCGCCTCCCGGTGGATTGGGTGCTTCCGGCCGCGCCGCAGCATGCCCAATGGACGCCGCCGCCGGACAGGGCGCGCACGCAGGACGACATCGAATTCTCCTGGGTAGGTGAAACCGCGCGCCACGTCGGGAGCGTGGTCCATCGCTGGCTGCAGCGCATCGCCGATGATGAATTAAAGGGCTGGGATGCGGCGCGTGTCGAGGCGCTGCGCACGATATACCGCCAGGAACTCGTCTGGCGCGGCGTCTCCGGTGACGATCTCGAAGCTGCGATCGGCCGCGTGGCGGCGGCGCTCGCTCATGCGGTGACGGATGAGCGTGGCCGTTGGCTGCTCGGCCCAAAGCAGGAGGCATGCAACGAGCGCCGCATCACCGCTGCCATCGGCGACGAACGCGTGAACCTGGTCATCGATCGCACGTTCCGCGGCGCCGACAACCAGCGCTGGATAATCGATTACAAGACCAGCAGCCATGAAGGCGCCGATACCGAAGTCTTTCTGGACCGCGAACGCGAACGCTACCAAGCCCAGCTTGCCCGGTATGCCGCAGCCGTTGGCGACGAAGGTGCGATGCTTGGTCTTTATTTCCCGCTGTTGCATGGCTGGCGGGAATGGAGTGCCTGACAGCGTAAGATGTTATCCGCATTCATCCCAAGGACGAGAGCGCCATGAAAATAACCCATGTGCATACGCAGATCGTGCGCCTGCCGGCCGACGAGCCGCTGGCCGGCGGTCCGGAGGTTGCCGGCGCGACGCGCGATTTCGTGGCGCTGACCCTGGGCACCGATCAAGGCATAGAAGGCATAGGCATCACGTTTTTCGGCGGCGCGCTGACCGGCGTCCTGAAGAACGCGGTCGATGCGCTGAGCACGCTCGCGATCGGCGCAGACCCGCTGCGCATCGAGGCCGTCATTGAAAAACTGCGCGCCGCGGCCGCCCCGTGCGGTCCCGGCGGCATTCTGACGCTGGCACTGTCGGCGATCGACATCGCGCTGTGGGACATCAAGGGCAAGGCGTTCAACCTGCCGCTGGCCGCTCTCCTGGGCGGATACCGCGACCGCGTGCCGACTTACGCCAGCGGCGCGCTGATGCGCCACTTTCCGCTCGCGCACGTCGAAAAAGCCGCGGCGCAGCTGGTCAGGAACGGCTTCAGGCAGATGAAAACGCAGCTCGCGCTGCCGGGCGACACCAATCCGGAGCGCGAAGTCGAGCGCATCCGCGTCATCCGCGAGGCGGTCGGTCCGGAGATCGATCTCATGTGCGACATCAACCAGCGCTGGGACGTGCGCCAGGCGATCGCTATCGGCAGCCGCATCGAGCAGTACCATTTGTTCTGGCTGGAAGACGTGGTCGCGGCAGACGATTACGCCGGACTCGCGGCGGTGACCGCGGCGCTGGCGACACCCGTCGCCGGCGGCGAATACGTCTACGGCGCGGTGCCGTTCCGCCACATGCTGGAGGCGCGCTCGGTCGACATCGTCATGATAGACCTGGTGCGCGCGGGCGGCATCACGCAGTGGCTCAAGATTGCTGCCATGGCGCAGGCATTCAACCTGCCGGTGGTGAGCCACCTGGTGCCCGAAATCCACGTGCATCTGATCGCCGCCATTCCGAACGGCCTGACGGTCGAATACATGCCGTGGTCGTCGCGGCTGTTCAAGGAAGTGCCGCTGCCCCAGAAAGGAGAACTCGTCGTGCCGACCAGGCCCGGTCTCGGGCTTGAATTCGACCGCAACGCGATCCAGCGCTTCGGCGTCGGCGCCTAAAATGTTTTTAACCGCATACCGCTGGATCGACGACAACATCCTCGAACTTGGGCGCGAGCTGCGGCTGTCGTACCTGCCGCCGCTGATGGTCTACATGGCGGCCGGCATCTCGGGGCTGACCGGCATTGTCGGCACGTTCTTCGTCAAGGACTACCTGGGGCTCTCGGCTGCGTTCATCGCGGCGCTGGGGTTCTGGGCCGGCATTCCATGGGCGCTCAAGATGCCGCTCGGCCACCTGGTGGATCTCGTCTGGCGCTGGAAGGGCCTGCTGGTCTACTTGGGCGCGGCGCTGATCGCGGCAAGTTTGCTGATCATGGTGGGGCTCATCGGCGACCGCGCGGCGATGGCGGCGGTGATGCCGGTGGAAGCGTGGTACGTGCTGAGCGTGCTGCTGGCGCCGGTCGGCTACGTGATTCAGGACGCGGTGGCCGACGCCATGACGGTGGAAGCCGTGCCGCGGGTGGACGAGCAGGGCCAGCCCATAGGCGCAGAACGCCGCAAGCTCATGCACACCACCATGCAGACGCTGGGGCGGGTCGCCATCATCGGCGGCTCGGTATTCGTGGCGCTCATCAATCTCTATGTTTTCTCCGGCGCGCACCAGCTGGACGAAGCCGCGAAGGCGCGCATCTACCACGACATCTACCTGATGGCGCTGGCGATTCCCGCGATCTCGGTGCTGGGCGTGGTGACTGCCTCGATACTGAAAGCACGCGACAAGCGCCGGTTGCTGGCGAGCGGGCTGAGCAGGCAGGAAGTGACAGCACTGCTTGCGGAGCCCGGAGAACTGCCTGCGCCCAACTGGTGGATTCTCGGCGGCAGTCTGCTGTTCGTGGCTTTCACGCTGGTCATGGGTTTCAGCGATGTCCGCTATAACCAGGAGATCATCTTTGCCGGCTCGTTCGCCATCATCGCCTTCCTCATCGTGCGCCTGACGCGCGTGCTCGACCCGGAAGCGCGTGCGACGCTGGTCGGCACCGCCATTGTCATTTTCATTTTCCGCGCCATTCCCGGCCCCGGCGAAGGCGTCACCTGGTGGATGATCGACGAGCTTCGCTTCGACCAGCAGTTCCTGTCGGTGCTGTCGCTGATTGCCAGCGCGCTGACATTACTCGGCATGTTCATTTTCCGGCGTTTCATGGCCGAGCGCTCGATTGCCTACGTGGTGGGTTTCCTGACGGTGGTCGGCACCGTGCTGTCGTTGCCCGTCGCCGGCATGTATTTCGGCCTGCACCACTGGACCGCGGCGCTGACCGGCGGCGTGGTCGACGCGCGCTTCATCGCGCTGGTGAATACCGCCCTGGAGTCGCCGCTGGGCCAGATCGCGATGATTCCGATGCTGGCCTGGATCGCGCGCTCCGCGCCGGCCAACCTCAAGGCCACGTATTTCGCGGTGATGGCGTCCTTCACCAATCTCGCGCTGTCGCTGTCGCAGCTCGGCACCAAGTACCTCAATGAGATTTTCATCATCACCCGCGAGGTCAGGGACCGCGTCAACGGCGCCATCACGGTTGCAGCCGATTATAGCGATCTCGGCGCGCTGCTCATTGCGCAGATGGCGATCGGCCTGGCGCTGCCGCTGGCCGCCATCGCTTTCGCCCGGGTTTCAAAATTCCGCAGCGCATAGCAGCTTGTCGGACTTTGCCCCCGTTCTTAAGTTTTTTCATTTTAGGAGTTTGTCGGACTTAGCCCCGACAAACTCCTAGGGCCACTTCCGGAATTGAACGAACTGACCGATAATGGCACCGCTTCCGGTGGTGCACATAAGAATAAAACGGCTTTCGATGCAAAGGTCTGTAGCCGGAACGGGACGCTCAGCTGGGCCGAGTCACCGAATCACCTCAAGGAGGAGTCATGAAGTCCATTATCGCGTTATGGGCCGTTGCGGCCGGATTGACAGTCACGCTGCCGGCGCCGCCCGCGCTCGCGCAGGCGCCAGCGGATGGGGCGGTGCTGGAGAAAGACATCCCCATCAAGGTGACCGAAGTGGCGCCGGGACTGTTTTACCAGTATCACCACCAGGAATCGAACAACGCGTTTCTGGTGACCGACGAAGGCGTGCTCGTCATCGATACGCGCCAGCACCCTAAGCGCGCCGAAGAACTGCTCGCGACCATCCGCAAGGTTACGGACAAGCCCATCAAGTGGGTCGTCAATACCCACGCGCACGGCGACCACTATTTCGGCAATTCCGTGTTCAAGCGCGAAGGCGCGACTTTCATCGCGCACCGCGACACGGCGGGCATGATGAAGTCGCACCTCGGTATCGAGATGAAGCGGCGCCAGGGCTATTTCAAACAGCGGCAGTACGACCCCGCCGAAGTGAAGCTGGTGCTGCCCGACGTGACTTTTGACTCGAAGATGACACTCACGCTCGGCGGCCACACCGTCGAGTTGTTGTACATGGGCGCCGGCCAGAACCCGGGCGACACGCTGGTCTATTTCCCGAAAGAACGCGTGATCTTCACCGGCGGGCCGTTTTCCAAGAATAGCTGGCCCAATCCGTCGTTCACGCCATCGATGTCGAACTGGGCCAATCTCCTGAGGAAAATCGCCGCGATGGACGTGGACATTTACCTGGGCGGCCACGGCGACATCGGCAACAAGGAGGACGTGCTGCACGAAGCGCAGATGCTCTCCGACTTCGACGCCGGCATGCGCGAGGCGGTGGCCAAGGGCATGAGCAAGGAAGAGATCATCAAGAACGTGAAGTTCGAGAAATACAAGGACGTGCGCAATTACTACAGGATGAATCTGTTCATCAGCAGCTATTATCACTTTCTTACCACCGGCCGGCCGCAAAACGCCTACCCGTAAGCCGCGCCTTTGCTCAAGCGGTTCCGCAAGGAACGCTGCCCCGCGCGTTTCTTGATCTTCCGCAAGGATTTCCGCATCCGCCGCCCTATACTAAGAGCTCGTAACATAATGAAACGCGTGATGCGCCTGATGCGGACAACAGCGGGAGGATAAAGCCATGACCGATACCATCAAGTATCTACTCGACGAGACCCACATCCCGAAATTCTGGTACAACATCATGGCGGACCTGCCGTCGCCGCCGCCGCCGGTGCTGCATCCGGCGACGATGAAGCCGGTCGGCCCCGACGATCTCGCGCCGCTGTTTCCGATGTCGCTGATCCAGCAGGAAGTGTCCACCGAGCGCGATATCGAGATTCCCGGCCCGGTGCGCGATATCTACAAGCAGTGGCGGCCGACGCCGCTGTTCCGCGCGCGGCGGCTGGAGAAGGCGCTCGACACCCCGGCGCGCATCTACTACAAGTATGAAGGCGTGAGCCCCGCCGGTTCGCACAAGCCCAACACCGCGGTGGCGCAGGCGTTCTACAAC
>CAYIRZ010000052.1:7132-12514 GCA_964365845.1 uncultured Streptomycetaceae bacterium | reverse complement strand
ATTTCAGATCAACCTATTATTGCGTTTCGGTCGTTCAACGTCCGGACAGCAGTGACGTAAAGCTTCTTTTAAGCAGCCTGTCGCCTAAGCGTCGATCAAAACGGAGGTCCGTTAACACTACCCATTCCGGTGGATGGAGCCAAGTCCGACAGGCTGCTAGCGGCTAATTTTTTTCGAAGACCGCGATCGATTCAACGTGCGAGGTGTGCGGAAACATGTTGATGACGCCCGTCGCGCGCAGGCGGTAGTTTTTGGTATGCACGAGTATCGACGCGTCGCGCGCCAGCGTCGCCGGATTGCACGAGACATAGACGATGCGCGCCGGCGCATCGGTTCCCAGCGCTTTCACCAACTCGGCCGCGCCGTCGCGCGGCGGGTCGATCAGCATGCGGTCGAAGCGCCCGAGTGCGGCAAGCGCGACAGCATCCATCTTGAACAGATCCATCGTCAGAAACCGCGTAGAATCGGCCAGCCCATTGGCCACGGCATTCTCCGCTGCGTGTCCGACCAGTCCGGCGCTGCCTTCCACGCCCACGACAGTGGCGCCGCGGCGCGCGATGGCAAGCGAAAAATTTCCGATGCCGCAGAATAAATCGGCGATGCGCTCACCCGGCTGCGGCTCAAGCAAGGTCAGCGCGCGCCGCACCAGCACGCGGTTGATGTCGTGATTGACCTGGGTGAATTCGGTAGGAGTGAATCGGATCTTGAGATCGAATTCAGGCAAAGTGTAATAAAGGTCGACCCCGCTCCCGGAATGAAAGGGATACGCCGAGTCCGGTCCGCGCGGCTGTATGTAAAGCTGCACGGCGTACTGCTCGGCGAAGGCCCTGAGCAGCGCTTCATCCTGTTCATTCAATGGCTCCAGGTTGCGCAGCACCAGCACGTCAAGCGCATCGCCTAGCGCCACCTCGACCTGCGGCATGCGCTCGCGTATCGATAATTGGCTCAGCACTTCGCGCAATGGGATAAGCAGCGCCGAAATATGCAGCGGCAGGACCTCGCAGCTCGTCATATCGGCGACATAACTGCCGCGCTTTTCGCGAAAGCCCACCAGCACGCCGCCTTTCTTGGCCACGTAACGCGCAGTCAGACGCGCGCGGCGGCGGTAACCCCAGGGCAATCCATGGATTGCAGGCAATATCTCTTCCGGTTTGACCTTGCCGATATGCCACAGGGTGTCTTCCAGCACCCGTTGCTTCGCCGCCACCTGCGCGCGCACATCGAAATGCTGCAGGCTGCATCCGCCGCATAAGCCGAAATAAGTGCAGCGCGGCGTCACGCGCATAGCACTGGGCTTGAGCAGCTGACTCAGGGTAGCGATCTCATAACTGGGCAATTTACGGTAAGGGGTGGCATCCACCACTTCGCCCGGCAGGGCGCCATCGACGAAAATCGCCTTGCCGTCCATGCGCGCAACGCCACGGCCCTCCTGGTCCAACGACTCGATCAGCAACCTCATTCGACCTGAAATACCCGAGAATTTCTCAGGCGTCCCAGCGCTTGAGAAATTCTTTCCAGTGCGGATCAGGGGACTTGCCCAGCGTGGTTCTCACCAGATCGCGCTCGGCATGATGCTGCGCGGCAGTGAGCGCGCCGCGCATCAGCTGAAAGCGCAGAAACACGAGGTAGGTATTGGCGACATCGGTCTCGCAGTAATTGCGGATATCCGCGATCTTGCCGGCCTGGTAGGCGTCCCACACGGCGGAACCATCCATGCCGAGCTTGCCCGGCAGCCCCATCAGCTGCGCGATCTGATCGAGCGGCGCATTGGCGCGCGGCTGATACAGCGCCAGCAGATCCATCAGGTCGAGATGCCGGCTGTGATAACGGCTGATATAGTTGTTCCACTTGAAATCGCGGCTGTCCTTGTAATCGCCTTCACCCATGTCCCAGTAGCGCGCGGCATTGATGCCGTGCATGAGGCCGCGATAATGCATCACCGGCAGGTCGAAACCGCCGCCGTTCCACGACACCAGTTGCGGCGTGTATTTGTCGATGCCGTCGAAAAAACGCTGGATCAGCTGGCCCTCATCGTCGCCGGCATCTCCCAGCGACCAGACCTTGAAGCTGTCGCGCTCGCGCAGCGCGCAGGAAATGACGACCACGCGCTGCAGATGCAGCTGCAGGAAGTCGTTGCCCGTCACCTGCCGACGCAGCTGAAATGCCATGTCGGCGACATCCCGATCCGGGACTTCCTTGCCGAGGCCATGGAGCTTGCGCAAACCTTCGACGTCGGGAATGGTCTCGATGTCGAATACCAGAGTCGTTGTCACAAAATCACTTTAAAAACAATAGGTTATTCTCATGACACGCCACGGCAACAAGACCGGGATCGCTGGTGCACCTTACTTGCGCACCCAGTTGCCGGAAGGATTCTGGTAATGCCAGCCCGCTTGCGCTTTCTCTATCCAGCGCTGGGCAAACGTCGCCCGGATTTCGTTTTCCCATTCCGGCTTGCCGTTGGCGCGGGCGATTTCCCGATAGAGTGCTGCGCGGTCCTGGTTCTCCGCTGCGATCAGGGAATTGACCTGCTGGCGCTGCGCCAGCGGCACGGCATTGGCATCGCGCAGCGCGATGTTGCCGTCGCGCGTCAAACCGACGCCGCCGCCGCCATAGAACCCCGCCAGCTGCGCGTGGCGCTGCTGCATGCTCGCTTTCAGGCTGGCGACTGCCGGCGTGTTGATCTCGAGATTGGCCTGAGCCAGCGCTGCACCGGCAACACCCAGCGTCATTGCAACCAGCACCATACGTAACCCTACTGCTGCTCTCATAGCTTCTCCTTTACTGGGCTGCCGCGGGTTTGTCAGACTTAGCGGCATCCTCGCCTTTCTTGATCTGCCATACTTCGTCGATGATCTTGTCGGCCGCCTTTTCCGCCGCCGCCGCAGGAAAATAAATATTGATGGTGACACACCCACCCAGCGCCAATGCGCACGTCAACGCTGCCAGAAGATTTGTGATTCCGTCATTCATGCCGATTCCCTCATTCAACGATTGCGTGCACATTGTCCTGCATTATGCGCTTGAGCCGGTCGATCAGTTCCTGCCAGCTCACGTAGCGATTGTAGCCGATCACGGTGATCGCCGGAATGCCGCCGCCCTTGACAATGACGTAACCTTGCGGCGCATCCTCCACGCCGCTCATTTCGCATACATTGTTCACCAGCTTGCAGCGCAAACCCAGCTTCTCGTAGCCGAACTGCTCGAAAAACCGCAGAAAGCTGCGCTGGATGGCGGCCGCGGCGCCGGCGCCACCCAGCGCCGAGATGTTTTGCACCGCGGTCTGGCTGATCTTGCGGGGATAATCGCCCGCGCTGCTCTCGATGCGCGCGTCGAATTTCACCGGTTGCCAGTTCGTCAGCTCGAGCCCGGAAACCCGCGCGTCGATGCGCCCCGTGATGTTGCCGAAGGAAAAGGTGCGGGTCAGCAAATCGAGGTCGAGGTTGCGCATGTCCAGGTCCGCCTGCATTCGCGGCACCTTGCCGAAAGGATCGGACAGCCTCACTTCCTTGGCCACGACGGTGCCGTCAAATACCTTGAATAACAACGCGCCATCGACGGTCAACGTTGACCTTTCGTACGTCACCCGGGGAATCACCCCGGACAGCGAACCATGCATCGTCGGCAAACCCAGGCTTTGAGTAAACCCCGCCAGCGAGATCGGTGTCAGGCCGCCGCCGAAACTCCAGCGCCATCCCTCCGCGGCCGGGCCCGCAGAAAAATCGCTGATGGTCAGCTTGGCGTCGAGCAACGGCACCTCGAGCTTGGCCACGGCAAAATGCGTCCCTTCCATATTGAGCGGCAAGCGGAATTGTCCAAACGGCAGCCGCAACACTTCGCCGCCTTTGACCGTGATCTCAGCCCGTGTCGCGGCATCCTGCTGCCACGGAATATGACCGTCCATGCCGAACAGCGCAAAACGCCGATCCCGGTCTTCCAGGGATACGCCCTTGAACTGAACATCGATGGCGCGCAGGTTGCCCTGGGCAATCCGCAACGCCGCCGTCACCTCGCCTTCCGTCCGCAAATCACTGAGCGCCGCTCGCTCCAGGAACGGCTTCAGGATCTGGGCATAGAGCGCGCCCAATTTCAGCGGAGAGGAACGGATATCCGCGCTGATGATTTCTCCGGTTTTGTGGTCCCACAGGCCGTCAAACTCCGCGCTGCCTACGGCCGGCAGCTTGAGGTCCCCGCGCCGGACCTGCGTCCGCTCCGCACTCGAAAGGCCTTCCGCCTCCAGGTGTTGGCCGGTACCTGTTGCGTATATCGGCTGCCAGAATACTTCGCCCGCCATCCAGTCCGCGCTTGCCTGCCACTGCCATTCAGCGCCGCGTTGCTCGGCGGCCATACTGAAACCGGCCTTGATCTTGTCGCCCGCGCGCAGGCCACTCGCGTCGCTGAAAGCCAGGCCGTCCACCTCGATCTGTGCCTTTATGCTGCCCGCGCCAAGGAAAGCGATCGCGCCCCTGATCGCCCCGGCACCGGGCTTGGGCGCGCCGGAAGGCAGCCATGGCACGAGACGTTCGGGCTTGCCGTTATCGATAGTGATGTTGAATTCGCGTTTATCGAGAAGGGCATTGAGCCGCCAGCTTTCCCCCGGGGAAGGCCGCAGCGTCACATCGAGCGTTTTTTTATCGCCGGCGTAGGCAAAGGAGAGCGGAATTTTCCCGCCGGCATCCATGACCGCATCGGCGCATGCGACAAGCGCCGTTTCCAGCCGCAGTTGCGGGCAGTGAATACGGACATTGCGCCATACCTGACCGCGAATGCCGACCTCGCCGATCTCGAGCAGCAGTTCGCGCCTGTCGGTCCCGCTCAGGCTGGCTTTGAGGGATTTTGCCGAAAACCCGGGCGCTTCCAGATCGTCGATCGAAAGACTGATCTGCTGTGCGATCGCCGCGGTACCGCTAATCGCCAGTGCGACAACAATCCAAACGCCAAGGCGAAAAATCACGGCAATCAGCGCATCAGGCCGGAAACACCCCGGTGGACAGGTAGCGGTCGCCGCGGTCGCATACGATGGAGACAATAACCGCGTTCTGCTCGCTGGCTGCGATCTGCAGCGCGGCCCACATCGCGCCGCCCGAGGAAACACCAGCGAAAATGCCCTCCTCTCGCGCCAGACGCCGCGTCATGTCCTCGGCATCGCGCTGCGAGACCTCGATCACGCGATCGACGCGGTTCCAGTCGCAGATTTTCGGCAGATAGGCTTCGGGCCATTTGCGGATGCCCGGAATTTGCGAGCCTTCGGCAGGCTGGCAGCCGACAATCTGGATTGCCGGATTCTTTTCCTTGAGAAAACGCGACACGCCCATGATGGTGCCGGTGGTGCCCATGCTGCTGACGAAATGCGTAACCTTTCCATCGGTGTCGCGCCAGATT
>CAYIRZ010000052.1:0-7122 GCA_964365845.1 uncultured Streptomycetaceae bacterium | reverse complement strand
CCTGGTCGCGCATTTTCTCGGCGACGTCCCGCGCCATTTCCATGCCGCCTTCTTTCGGCGTCAGCACGAATTCCGCCCCGAAAGCCGCCATCGTCTGGCGGCGCTCGACAGAAAGATGCTCCGGCATCACCAGGATCATGCGGTAGCCCATCATTGCCGCGCACATCGCCAGCGCAATGCCGGTGTTGCCGCTGGTCGACTCGATGAGGGTATCGCCCGGCTTGATCTCGCCGCGCTCCTGGGCACGCCGGATCATCCACAACGCCGGGCGGTCCTTGACCGAGCCTGCCGGATTATCGCCTTCGAGCTTGGCCAGCAGCGCATTGCCAGTGCCGGCCGCAATGCGCTTGAGCTTCACCAGCGGTGTATTGCCGACGCAATCTTCCAGAGTTTTAAACATCGGTTTCTATCCGGCGCGTTGCAACAGCTTGTCGCAGTAGCGCGCCACGCCCTGCTCGACGGTGAGGAAAGGTTCGGCATAGCCGGCGGCGCGCAAAGCCGCAACATCGGCCTCGGTATAGCTTTGATACTTGCCCTTGAGCTCTTCGGGAAAAGGGATATAGCTGATAATGCCCTGCTGCTGCATTGCAGCCAGCGACAGCGGCGGCTCATCATGCGCCTTGCGGCAGGCATTGACGGTGGCCACGGCGACGTCGTTGAAGCTCTGGGCAGCGCCGGTGCCGACATTGAAAATTCCGGACAAGCCGGGGTTGTCGAGAAAGAACAGATTGATCCTGACCACGTCCTCGACCGACACGAAGTCGCGCCGCTGCTCGCCATTACCATAACCGCCGCCGCCTTCGAACAGCCTGACGCTGCCGGCGGCACGATACTGGTTGAAAAAATGAAAGGCGACCGATGCCATGCGCGCCTTGTGCTGTTCGCGCTCGCCATAGACATTGAAATAGCGCAGCCCCACGACCTGCGTCGACAATTGCTCCCGATTCCGCCGAACCCCATCGTCGAACAGGAATTTCGAATAGCCATAAACGTTGAGCGGGCCTTCGCATTCACGCGTCTCGCTAAATGTCGTGCTCGCGCCGTAAACCGCAGCCGATGACGCATAAATGAACGGGACTTCGTCAGCCGTGCAGTAATCGAGCAAGGTGCGGGAATAACGGTAGTTGTTCTGCATCATGTAACGGCCGTCGGTTTCCGTGGTGTCCGAGCAGGCCCCCTGATGCAGAATGGCGCTGATCGACCCGTCAAACGCGCCTTCTTCCAGCTCTCGCACAAAAGATTCCTTGTCGAGATAGTCCGCGATCTCGCAATCGGCAAGATTGATGAACTTGTCTCCATGTGACAGATCGTCCACGGCGATGATGTCGGTAACGCCTCTGGCGTTGAGCGCCTTGACGAGGTTGGAACCGATAAAACCGGCCGCGCCTGTAACCACGATCATTTCTTGGTTTCCTTGCCACTTCCAGCTTCGAATAATTCATGGGGATAAGCCACGGCGGTGCCGAACTTGCCGACCACGACGCTGGCCGCGCGGTTGGCAATGCGCACCGCATCCGCAAGGCTGGCGCCGCCCGCCAGCATCACGCCCAGTGTCGCGATCACGGTATCGCCCGCGCCGCTGACGTCGAACACTTCCCGCGCCTGCGCCGCGACATGCAGCCGTTTGCCGGACTGATACAGCGTCATGCCCTCTTCGCTGCGGGTGACAAGCAGCGCTCCGACACCCAGCTTGCGCCGCAGCCGCTGCGCCTTGCCCGTCAATTCGGCTTCGCTGTCCCAGCCTCCCGCAATCTGCCGGAATTCCGCGCGATTGGGTGTAATGACGGTTGCGCCGCGGTAGCGCGAATAATCCTCGCCTTTGGGATCGACCAGTACCAGCTTGCCGGCGCGGCGCGCCATGGCTATCATTTTCGCGATATGAGCAAGTCCGCCCTTGCCGTAATCGGACAATATCACGGCGTCCGCGCTGCGCAACATGCCGGCAAAATCCTTGAGCTTGGAGGCCAGCACCTCATGGCTCGGCGGTGTTTCGAAATCGACCCGCAGAAGCTGCTGCCGGCGGCCGATCACGCGCAGCTTTACGGTAGTGTCTACGCTGCGATCGACATGCAACCGGGCTTTGATGCGGTCCTTTTTCAGCAGTCGTCGCAAACAGGCACCCGCCTCGTCGCGGCCGGTTACTGACAGCAGGCTGACTCTGGCACCCAGCGCAGCGGCATTGCGCGCAACGTTGGCCGCGCCGCCCGGACGCTCCTCTACCCGGTCGATCTTGACGACCGGTACCGGCGCTTCCGGCGAAATCCGCCCCACCTCGCCGAACCAGTAGCGGTCGAGCATGACGTCGCCGACCACGAGAACCCGCGCTTTGCTCAAGGATGAGGGGTTAAAAACCATAGTCTTCATTTTACATTCCAGCCGTCAACCCTGCCCGATATCACGATTGATCTGCTCCAGGGCTTCCAGCGGATCTGCCGCGCGCGTGATCGGCCGGCCGATGACCAGATAGTCGGCGCCGTTCGCGAGCGCCGCGCGCGGCGTCATGACGCGCTTCTGATCGTCATTTCCGGCCTGGTCCGGCCGGATGCCGGGCGTGACCAGGCAAAAGCCATTGCCACATTCCTGTCTGAGCAAGGCCGCTTCCTGCGCCGAGCACACCGCGCCGTCCAGACCGCTGTCCCTGGCAAGCCGCGCCAGCCGCAGCACGGTCTGCGCCGGGCTGGCGCTTATGCCCACCTCCGCCAGATCGCGCTCGCCCATGCTGGTGAGCAGCGTCACCGCGATCAGTTTCGGCGGCTGTTTCCGGCTTGCCAGCGCCTCACGCGCCGCTTCCATCATGGCGCGCCCGCCTAAGGCGTGCACATTGATCATCCACACGCCGAGCGCCGCAGCGGCCTTGCAGGCGCCCGCCACGGTGCTAGGGATATCGTGGTACTTCATATCGAGGAAAACGGCAAAGCCGCGTTGCACTAAGGTTTCGATCAGCCCGGGTCCGGCCGCCGTAAACAATTCCTTCCCGACCTTGAGACGGCAAAGCGCCGGGGCCAGTCGGTCGACCAGCGCCAATGCGCTTGGGGCGTCGGAAAAATCGAGCGCAACAATGATGCGCGGATCAGCGCCGGCCCCGGTCATGCCGCCAGTCCCTTCTCTTCGGTACGGCGCGGCGAATACGTTTCCCACGCCGCGCAGGCCGGGCAATGCCAATAGAACTGCCGCGCCCGGAAACCGCAGTTGTCGCATTTGTACATCGCCAAGCCGCGCGTATGCTGGTGTACCAGATCCTTGATCAATTCCAGGTCGCGACGGCGCTCGATCGGTGCTTCCATCAGCTGCGCTTCGAGCAGCTTGTCGAGCCCCAGCAAAGTCGGGTTGCGCCGCAACTCATCGCGTACCAGACGGTGCGCGGACTCCGTTTCCTGCCGTTCAAGCAGGCCCTGGAACACCGTGTTGAGCAGATCGAGCGACGGATATTTCTCGAGGTAGCCGCGCAGCAGATTAAGCCCCTCCTCGCTCCGGCCCCACTGCTTGAACACCGTCAGAAAACGCTCCGCCACCAGCGCAAGGTAGGCCGGATTCTGGCTCTCGATCCGCTTCCAGGCCTCGATGGCGGCAGCATGGTTGTTGACGCCTGCTTCCAGATCGCCCAGTAACATGTTGGCGCGCACGCACAGGCGATGATGCGCCAAAGCCGTGGCGAGGAAAGGACGCGCCGCGTCCGGACGGGACTGCATGATTTCGTTACCCGCCAGCTCGCAATAGAAATTCGCGATCTCTTTCTGGTGCGACTGACCGGTGACGGTTTCTAGCTTCTCGGCAACGCCGGTCGCTTTCTGCCAGTCCTTCTCCTGCTCGTAGATTTCAAGCAGGAACCTGAGCGCTGCTTCGGCATGCGCGGTGCCTTCCAGTTTCAGGAAGAGTTCCTCCGCGCGGTCGAGCAGGCCCGCCTTGAGATAATCCTGCGCGAGCTCGAATACCGCGGCAAGTTTCTTGTCCTGGGCGAGATCAATGCGCTCAACCAGGTTCTGGTGCATACGGATGGCGCGCTCGACCTCGCCGCGCCGCCGGAACAGCGATCCAAGGGCGAAATGCAGTTCTATGGTCTGAGGGTCGACCTTCACCACTTCGATGAAGGCCTCGATCGCCTTGTCCGGCTGCTCGTTGAGCAGAAAGTTGAGCCCCGTGAAATACGACGTCGGCAGCGCGCGCGATTCCGACAGCACCTGCTTGATGTCGATACGCGCGGCTAGCCAGCCCAGACCGAAGAACAGCGGCAGGGCGAGCAGCCACCAATAGTCAATGTCCATGACGATTCGCTGAAAAAACGCGCGGTCTCATGCCGCGTCCGGAGGATTGGCAGGCGCGGCATCGCTGCCGCCGCGGGCCTGCACCCGCAGTTCGCGCTTCAATGCAACGATCTCGCGCCGCTGGCGGAACAGATGGCCCAAGCTTGCCACGATACCGACCACGATGCCGATGCAGAAGAACACGAGCAGAACGAATACCAGCGGCGCCTGCCATTCATGCCCGAGGTAATAGCGTACCGTCACCGTCTCGGCATTCTTGACGGCAAAGCTCAAGACCAGGACGAACAACGCAAATTTGAGAAACCAGAGCAGATAGCGCATGGTCTGACGAGGATATCACGGGAAGCCGCCGGATACAGCCGGAGGGCAGGAGCTTGCGCTTCGCCCCCCTTTCCCGTACGCAAACAAAAAAAACGGCACGATCTTTCGATTATGCCGCCGCAGACAAACGATGCCTAAGTTGTTTCTGTTTGTTATTTCTTTAAATCCACGCGTTCCCGGAGTTCCTTGCCTGCCTTGAAATGCGGAACGTATTTCGCGGGCACCTGCACCTTCTCGCCCGATTTTGGATTGCGCCCGGTGCGCGGCGGGCGGTAATTAAGACCGAAACTGCCGAATCCCCTGATCTCGATGCGCTGACCTTGAGAGAGGCTTTTGGCCATCGCATCCAGAATCATTTTCACCGCGAGTTCGGCATCTTTCGCTACCAGTTGCGGATAGCGTGCCGCGAGTTTTGCGATCAACTCCGACTTGGTCATGGTGCTCCCTTATTGTTGAGTATTGGCTGTATCCAGTTTGGCCTTGAGCAAGGCACCCAGGTTGGTCGTGCCGGTGCTTGCCTGTTTGTCCGAAGCCAGTTTCTGCATCGCTTCGGTCTCCTCCGCCATATCCTTGGCTTTGATCGACAAGTTGATGGTGCGGTTCTTGCGATCGACATTGATGATCATCACCGTCACCGAATCGCCTTCCTTGAGGCGGGTCCGGATGTCTTCGACGCGGTCGCGCGCAACCTCGGACGCGCGCAAATAGCCCTCGATGTCGGCATCGAGCTGAATCACCGCCCCTTTGGCGTCGATCGATTTCACCGTCCCGGTGACGACCGAATTCTTCTCGTGCGCGGACACATAGCCGGTAAACGGGTCGCCATCGAGCTGCTTGACGCCGAGCGAAATACGCTCGCGCTCGACGTCGATCGACAACACCATCGCCTCGTTTTCCTCGCCCTTCTTATAGTTGCGGACTGCTTCCTCGCCGGGCTGGCTCCACGACAAATCCGACAGGTGCACCAGGCCATCGATACCGCCGGGCAAGCCGATGAAAATGCCGAAATCGGTGATCGACTTGATCTGGCCACGCACCTTGTCGCCCTTCTTGTGGTTCATGGAGAACTCTTCCCACGGGTTGGCCATGCATTGCTTCATGCCGAGGGAAATCCGGCGGCGTTCCTCGTCGATTTCAAGCACCATGACTTCGACTTCATCGCCGAGTTGCACCACTTTCGAGGGATGCACGTTCTTGTTGGTCCAGTCCATTTCGGAGACGTGAACCAGGCCCTCGATGCCCTGCTCGATTTCGACGAACGCGCCGTAGTCGGTGAGGTTGCTGACCTTGCCGAACAGCCGCGTGCCCTGCGGATAGCGCCGCGACAGGCCGACCCACGGATCTTCGCCGAGCTGCTTCATGCCGAGCGAGATGCGATTTTTCTCCTGATCGAACTTGAGCACCTTCGCTTCGACTTCGTCGCCGACCGCCAGCACTTCCGACGGATGTTTGACGCGGCGCCATGCGAGGTCGGTGATGTGCAGCAGGCCGTCGATGCCGCCCAGGTCGACGAACGCGCCGTAATCGGTGATGTTCTTGACGATACCCTTGACGACCGCGCCCTCCTGCAGGCTGGAGAGCAGCGCCTGGCGCTCGGCGCCCTGGGATGCCTCGAGCACGGCGCGGCGCGATACCACGACGTTGTTGCGCTTGCGGTCGAGCTTGATGACCTTGAAATCCATCACCTTGTTTTCGTACGGCGAGGTGTCTTTCACCGGACGGATGTCGACCAGCGAGCCGGGCAGGAAAGCGCGGATGCCGTTCACCATCACGGTGAGGCCGCCTTTGACCTTGCCGTTGATCAACCCTTGCACCTGCGTGCCTTTTTCGAGCGCCTGCTCGAGATCCATCCACGCCGCGAGGCGCTTTGCCTTGTCGCGCGAGAGGCGCGTTTCGCCGAAGCCGTCTTCGAGCGCGTCGATTGCGACCTGGACGAAATCGCAGGGTTTGACTTCGATTTCACCCCGGTCGTTAAAGAATTCCTCGGTGAGGATGTAACTTTATGATTTTAAACCGGCATTTACTACGATATGGTTGGCATCAACGCTGATGACTTCGGCGGTAATGACCTCGCCGACCCGCATTTCTTTGCGCGCAAGACTTTCTTCGAACAGCGCGGCAAAACTTTCACTCGAGCCGGCAGCGGCTACAGTATTCATTATCTGCAATTTAGGAACTCGAAAAAAAACCCGTTATTTCAACGGGGTCTGGTTAATTAACGCCGCGAGCCTGGCAGCTCATGGCACCCGTTTCGCTGCAACATAACGCGCCAACACTTGCTCCACTGCCGCATCGATCGAGAGCTTGGTGGTATCAAGCAGGCTGGCGTCGTCACTCTTTTGCAGCGGGGCTACTGCGCGCGCGCTGTCGCGCGCATCGCGGTGCCGGATATCCTGCAAAAGGGTCGTCATATTAGCACCCATTCCTTTTTCTATCAACTGTTTATAGCGCCGGCGCGCGCGCTCACCGGCGTCCGCGGTGAGATAGATTTTGAGCATTGCATCGGGAAATACGACCGAACCCATATCGCGCCCATCCG
>CAYIRZ010000051.1:0-12648 GCA_964365845.1 uncultured Streptomycetaceae bacterium | reverse complement strand
GCCTGTCGTGCACGCCGGGCCTGTCGCCGGTGTCGTTCTCCGAGCGCGTGGTCGATTACGTCAAGGCGCGCAAGGACAAGATCCATAGCTGGTTCATGGACATGAATCTGCTGCTCGGTTACTGGGGCGAGACCAACCGCACGTATCACCATACCGCGCCGACCAATTCGCTGTACGCGCTGCACGAAGCGCTGCTGTTGATCCGCGAGGAAGGTCTGGATAACGCCTGGGCACGGGTCAGGCGCAACCACACTGCGCTCAAGGCCGGCCTGGAAGCGATGGGGCTCAAGTTTTTCGTCAAAGAGCAGTACCAGATCCCGCAGATGAATGCAGCGTTGTGTCCCGAGGGCGTCAACGAAGCCGAGGTGCGCAAACGGTTGCTGTCCGAGTTCGGCATCGAAATCGGCGCGGGGCTGGGTCCGCTCGCCGGCAAGATCTGGCGTTTCGGCCTGATGGGCTATTCGTGCCGTCCCGACAACGTGATGCTGTGCCTCTCGGCGCTGGGTTCGGTGCTCGACGATCTCGGCTATGCGGTGCACGTTGGCGATGCCGAGGCGGCCGCGCACAGCGCCTATGCCGCCATGCACGCCGAAGCGGCGCAGGCCAAGAAGAGGCGCGAAGCGGCCAAAGCCGCAGCTTAAAGCTTCCGGCTTTTCCCTGAAACCGGCCGCCTAGCAGCCTGTCGAACTTGGCTCCATTCGCCGGGGCGTGTAGCGTTAATGGATCGCGGTTAATCGATGCTTTGGCGACAGGCTGCTTAATAAAGATGCTTTACAGGATTAGAAGCGTCGCCAGCCCGAGCAGCAACCCCATGCTCACCACATCGGTCGCGGTGGTGAGAAAAATACTCGAAGCGGTTGCGGGGTCGGCACCGAAGCGCTTGAGCGTCAACGGCACCATGGCGCCCGAGATGCCGCTCGCGACACAACTGCCGATCATCGCCAGCCATACCACGACGGCAAGCAGCAGCGCATTCGGTGTGTGCTGGTAGGTGGCCACGATGTACATGCCGACAGCAGCCACCAATCCCACCAGCGCGCCGTTTAGCAGGCCGAGCAGGGCTTCCTTGATCACCAGCAGCTTTTCCTTGCCGGGTTTGAGTTCACCCAGGGTGAGCCCGCGCAATGTGACGGCGAGCGCCTGGCAGCCGGTGTTGCCGGATTGTCCCGCGAGCACCGGCAGAAACAGCGCGAGTATCACCAGGCGGTCAACCGTGTCCTGAAAAAAGCCGACGACGGCGCCGGCGATGAAGGCCGTGAGGAGGTTCAGCTGCAGCCAGGGATGGCGGAACTTGAGGCTCTGTTTCCACGGCGTGGCCAGGCGCTCCTCTTTTTCGACGCCGACCATGCTGCCAACCTGTGCCGTGATCTCGAGATTCTGCTCCTCGAACATGGCCTGCCCGCGCACCAGCCCGACCAATATGCCTTCCCTGTCGCATACCGGATAAACCGGATAGTGGCGGTCGAGCACCAGCTTCATCGCGCCGGCGAGCGGCGCGTCGGGGTCGAGGTAGAACGCCTCGCGCAGCATGATGACGTCGAGCGGCGTTGCATGGTCTGCAAACAGCAAGTCGCGCATGGTAATGATGCCCACAAGCCTGCCGCCGGGGTCGGTGACATAGCCATAGGTGATGAAGCGGGTTTTGACCAGCGCGCGCAGTTGTTCAATGGCCTCGCCCACCGTGGCTTCCGGGTGGAATACCGCATACACAGGTTCCATCAGGCGGCCGACACTGCCCTGCGGGTAAGTTTGGTTGCGCTCCCACTGCCGGACGATTTCGGCCGGCGCGGCGCGGAACACTTCGTGACGGAAGCCGGCGGTAAATTCGCCGAAGATGTCCTGGGCGAATCCCGGGTTGATCTCCATCAGCACCGCGGCGGCCTCTGCCGCCGGGTGCGCGCTGAGGAGACTTGCCGCCTCGTGCGGCGGGCGCAGCTTGGCTTCCTGCTGCAACGTTTTTTGGCGTGCATCGAGCGCGGATTGCGGCGACGTGGGCGAGCCGGTGTGCACAGGTGCCTCCCTTCTTCTAGCTTTTTCCCGGGAAAACAGTATAGCCGCACTAGGAGCTTGTCGGACTTGGGCCCGACAAGCTCCTAGCCGGGCCGGAAAAACCGGAAACGGCGCTGGGTCAAAGCCCCAGGCGCTGCCAGATGGTGGTGGTCAGCCCCGCCTGATTGAGGGTATAGAAGTGCAAGCCGGGCGCGCCGCTTCCGAGCAGGTCGTCGCACAGCGCCGTGACGACATCGAGCCCGAAAGCGCGGATGGATGCGGTGTCATCGCCATAGCCTTCGAGCTTCTTGCGGATCCAGCGCGGAATTTCGGCGCCGCAGGCGTCGGAGAATCGCGCAAGTTGCGAGAAGCGGCCGATCGGCATGATGCCGGGCACGATGGGGATGGCAATGCCCATCGCTTCGCACTCATCCACGAAGTGGTGGTAGGCGTCGGCGTTGTAGAAGTACTGGGTGATCGCGGAATCGGCGCCGGCCTCGACCTTGCGCTTGAAGTTCAGCAGGTCGTCCTGCGCGCTTCTGGCCTGGGGGTGATACTCGGGATAGGCCGCAACTTCGATGAAAAACGTGTCGCCAAACTCCTCGCGTATGAACGCCACCAGTTCGTTGGCGTAACGGAACTCTCCGGCAGCGGCGTGCCCCGACGGCAGATCGCCGCGCAGCGCTACCAGGTGTTTGATGCCGTTGTCCTGGTACTGCTGCAGCATGTCGCGGATGCTTTGCCGGGTGGAGGCGATGCAGGAGATGTGCGGTGCCGCGGCATGGCCCTGGGCGCGGATGTCGAGCACGGTGCCCAGCGTGCGCTCGCGCGTCGAGCCGCCCGCGCCGAAGGTCACGGAGAAGAATTCGGGCTTGAGCTGGGCGAGCTGCCGGGTGGTCGCGCGCAGCTTTTCCGTGCCTTCCGGCGTGTTGGGCGGGAAGAATTCAAAACTGAACGTCCGTGAAAATTTTTTCTGTGATTGCATGGGTCCGTGTTCCGATTATTAGTGGAGTCGGCGTTTGGCGGGGGCGTTTGTGCGGTGTCATGTTTTGCTCCCCAGGCTGCCCAGATGCGCCTTGGCGGCTTCACCCAGACGCGTATCGAATGTGGCCAGCGGCGCTTTCATCTCGGCGGCCAGCCAGAGATAGGCTGCATCGTAAGCCGTAAGCCCCCACTGCGCCGCCAGTTTGAATACGCCGTCGAGCGCCGTGGGCCGGCGCTCGATGTCCAGCGCGGAGAATGCCGCCAGCGCTTCGGCGGCAGTCTCAGCCGTCGCCTGCTTGCGGCGCAATTTGTTCAGTGCGGCGTTGGCTAGTTCGTAATCGACCAGTTGCGGCGCATGCAGCGCGCGTCCCCGCATCCACTGTAGCGCCTGATCGCGGTTGCTTTCCGCGAACACGGCGGCCGTGAGGACGCTGGCGTCCACCACCAGCGGCGGCCGGTTCTGGTAAGCGGCGGGCGGTTCGGCAACGATCAGTGCGGCCATGGCGTGTTGCCGCGGTTCAACCCGGCGCGCCGTGGCGTCCGGTGTTTGCCCACTCTTCCCCATAGCGCCCGTCGCGCATCCCGCGGATGAAGTTTACAGAGCTGGATGTGCCTTTCGGGAACAGCTTCGTGGCGCGCGCTGCGACTTCGTCAATGGAGATTTTGGGTGTGTTTTGCGCAGAGGTGGTCCGGTTGACATCGGTGCGTGCGGCGATGGCCACGGCCGCTGGCGCCGGTTCGGACACCGAGCGCTCCAGGATGGCCATAAGCTCCCCTTGCAGGGACCGGTGATTCTGCTCGGCACGCGCCCGCAGTGCCTCGGCCACAGCGTCGGGTACGTTCTTAATGGACAGGTTGATAGTCATAACCGCTCCGAATTGGCTTCAAGATGGATTCATTATGAAGCCAATTCGGATACGCTGTCAACCAACCTTAATAGCGATAGTGCTCGGGCTTGTAGGGCCCGTTGATGTCGATGTCGAGATAGCGGCTTTGCGCCTCGGTCAGCGTGGTGAGCTGCACCCCGAGTTTTTTCAGGTGCAGGCGCGCCACTTTCTCGTCGAGCTGCTTGGGCAGCACGTAGACCTTCTTCTCGTATTTGTCGATGGCGGTATGGAGCTCGATCTGCGCCAGGACCTGGTTGGTGAACGAGCTGGACATGACGAAGCTCGGATGCCCGGTGCCGCAGCCGAGGTTGACCAGCCGGCCTTCGGCCAGCACGATCAGCCGCTTGCCGCTGGGGAAAATCACGTGATCGACCTGCGGCTTGATGTTTTCCCACTTGTACTGCCTGAGGCTGGCGATGTCGATCTCGGAATCGAAGTGCCCGATGTTGCACACGATGGCGTTGTGCTTCATCTTGACCATGTGGTCGTGGGTGATGACGTTGAGGTTGCCGGTCGCAGTGACGAAAATGTCGCCCATGCCGGCGGCTTCGTCCATGGTCACGACACGGTAACCTTCCATCGTCGCCTGCAGCGCGCAGATCGGGTCGATTTCGGTCACGCAGATAATCGCCCCCAGCCCCCGCAGCGATTGGGCGCAGCCCTTGCCGACGTCGCCGTAGCCGGCCACGATCGCAATCTTGCCGGCGATCATGACGTCGGTGGCGCGCTTGATGCCGTCGACCAGCGATTCGCGGCAGCCGTACAGGTTGTCGAACTTCGACTTGGTCACCGAGTCGTTGACGTTGATCGCGGGGAAAGGGAGCTTTCCTTCCTTCTGCATCTGGTACAGCCGGTGCACGCCGGTGGTGGTCTCTTCGGTCACGCCGCGGATGGCGGCGAGGTTTTTCGAGTACCAGCCGGGATGGGTAACGAGACGTTTCTTGATCGCGCCGTAGAGCGCATGCTCTTCCTCGTTGGCGGGCTTGGCGATGACCGACGGATCTTTCTCGGCCCTGGAGCCCAGGATCACCAGCAGCGTGGCATCGCCGCCGTCGTCGAGGATCAGGTTGGGTGTGCCGCCGTCCGCCCACTCGAAAATGCGGTGCGTGTATTCCCAGTATTCCTCGAGGTTCTCGCCTTTGTAGGCGAAGACCGGGACGCCGGAGGCGGCGATGGCCGCCGCGGCGTGGTCCTGGGTCGAGAAGATGTTGCACGAAGCCCAGCGCACGTCCGCGCCGAGCGCGACTAGTGTTTCGATCAGCACCGCGGTCTGAATCGTCATATGCAGCGACCCGGCGATACGCGCGCCTTTCAGCGGTTGCTGGCCTTTGTATTCCTCGCGCACGCCCATCAGCCCCGGCATCTCGGTTTCGGCGATGGCGATTTCCTTGCGGCCGAAATCGGCCTGTTTGATGTCGGCGACCTTGTAGTCGGCTTTGGCACTCATTACTGCTGCGTTCATTGCAGAACTCCTGAATTTAGGGGCGCGGTTCCACGTACAGGGTTATTTCCGAGCCTGGCCAGGCTGTGCTGGTCGCAGCGCCCCTCGGAAAATCGACCCACAAAAAAATAGCGCTCGCGCCGTTTCCGGTGCGAGCGCCGTTTATTCTTGCTGAGCCTGGCCGGGTGTCCCGGTCGCAACGCTCCTCAGCAGGCCAAATTATACACGAAAGTCTGCGTGTAGAGCGGCCTGTGCGCTGCGCGGGTAGCCGCTTGCACGGCAGGTTGCGCAGGGCTTCGTTCTGATAGAGCGCGCAGGCCGTGCCGAGATCAACAAGCAGCTTGGTAACTGTGTTGATGCTCACGCGATCATACGGGTAGTGGCGCGCAGGCTGTTTCCCTCGACGAGACAGCCGAGGATTCTGGCGCGGTCTTGTAGGCTTAGGCGGTTCATATCAGATTACCTATTGACAAGATGAATTGTTATCGTTATTATAGATAATAAATTATCGCTTGTAAAGGTATACCGATGATTTTCAGTGCGCCGAAGCTACCGAGCGAATGCCAAACCGTTCTATCTTGGATCAACGACTTACGAGGGAAGCTGCAGTTTGCCACTAGCGACAATCTAAATCGGTGGGGTGGCCTATTGGCCAGGACGAGTTATGCCCGCGCCATCCAAGGGTCAAACACGATAGAGGGAATTAATGTGACCTTGGACGAGGCGATAGCCGCCGTAGATCGCCAGCCGCCAGAGAAAACCGGAGACGAGGACTGGCAAGCGATATGGGGTTACCGTGAAGCGATGGATTACGTCATCCAGCTATCAAAGGACAGCAATCATCAGCATAACGCGGGGACTGTCTTGGGCCTGCACTACATGATGATGAAATATGACTTAGACAAGCATCCAGGCAGGTGGCGACCAGGAGCAATCCACGTAACGAATACCGCGACAAAAGAGATTGTTTATACCGGCCCGGACGCGGATCTTGTCCCCGGTTTGATGGAGGAGTTGTTTGGGTTCTTGAATCAAAAGGACGATGTGCCGATTATCGTAAAGGCGGCAATGGCCCACCTCAATCTCACCATGATCCACCCGTTTAAGGACGGCAACGGAAGAATGGCCCGCGCACTTCAAACAATGGTCTTATCGCGGGAAGGCATTTTATCCCCAGTCTTTTCTAGTATTGAAGAGTACGTTGGGCGCAACTCACAAGATTACTACAGTGTTCTGGGCGAAGTGGGCCAAGGAGCATGGCACCCAGAAAACGACGCGACACCGTGGATAAGGTTTTGCCTGTCTGCTCATTATCGACAAGCGCGCACGCTATTGCGACGAATGACGGAGCTTCACCGCTTATGGAATGCGTTAGAAGTAGAGGCGAAGAAGCGAAAGCTCCAAGACCGCATGATATTTGCCTTAGCAGATGCGGCCATAGGACTGCGGGTAAAAAACTCAACGTACAGGCAGCAAGCGGGGGTTTCATTGCAGCTCGCTAAGCTCGATCTCCGCAATCTCACAAATGCCGGCTTTCTCATGCCGCACGGAGAAAGCCGGGGAAGGTATTACGTCGCTAGTCCGGTCTTAGAGACTATTTTTAAAACCGCGCAATTGCCGAGAGAACGGTTCGACCCATTCAAGGAAATTGAAGACAACCAGAAACCGATTCAGCCAGAGTTACCTGGGCTTGAATCGGCTAGCAGGAACCCGTGATTTTCGGAGTTTAGGACTTTTGGCTCCGGCCGGCGCTTCGCGCCTTAACGCAAGCTTCGCGTGCATTAGCCTGCACCCAAATAAAGACAAACCGCTACGCGGTCGGCTTGTTATTACAAGCCGGCATCGGCCTTGAGGGCCGCTGCTTTGTCTGTATTTTGGCTCCGGCCGGCGCTACGCGCCTTAACGCAAGCTCCGCGTGCATTAGCCTTCGCCGAAACACGGATAAGCCACCCGCGGCGGGGGCTGTCAATGATATTTACAGCCCCGCGTCAGCCCGAAGGGCTGCCGCCTTATCCGTGTTTTCCCAAGTGAATTCCGGTTCGTCGCGGCCGAAATGACCGTAGGCCGCGGTCTTGAAATAGATCGGCCGCAGCAGGTCGAGCGAGTGGACGATGCCCTTGGGCCGCAGGTCGAAATGCTTCTCGACCAGCTTGGCGATTTTTTCGTCGGCGATCGCGCCGGTGCCGAAGGTCTCGACCAGCACGCTCACCGGGCGCGCCACGCCGATCGCGTAGGCAACCTGGAGTTCGCATTTTTTTGCCAGGCCCGCCGCCACGATGTTCTTCGCGACGTAGCGTGCGGCATAGGCTGCGGAACGGTCGACCTTCGACGGGTCCTTGCCGGAAAACGCGCCGCCACCGTGGCGCGAGTAGCCGCCGTAGGTGTCGACGATGATCTTGCGGCCGGTGAGGCCGGTGTCGCCCATCGGTCCGCCGATGACGAAGCGCCCGGTCGGGTTGATCAGGTACCTGGTTTCCCTGGAGATCATGTTCTTCGGCAGCACCGGCTTGACGATCTCCTCGATCACCGACTCCATGAGCGGCTCGTACGAGATATCGGGGCTGTGCTGGGTCGAAATGACCACGGTGTCGATATGGTGCGGTTTGCCGTCGACGTAGCGCACGGAAACCTGCGATTTGGCGTCGGGCCGCAGCCACGGCAGGCGCCCGTCTTTCCGCAGTTCGCTGTGGCGCTCCATCAGGCGGTGGGCGTAATAAATCGGCATCGGCATCAATTGCGGCGTTTCGTCGCAGGCGAAACCGTACATCAGGCCCTGGTCGCCGGCGCCCTGTTCGAGATCGAGGCCTTTGCCTTCGTCCACGCCCTGGGCAATGTCGACCGACTGGCGGTCGTACGCGGTCAGCACTGCGCACGAGCGGTAATCGAAACCGAGCGACGAATCGTCATAGCCGATGCGCTTGATCACGTCGCGCGCGAGTTCGCCGTAGTTGATGGTGGCATGGGTCGTGATCTGGCCGGCCATCACCACGAGGCCGGTGGCCACCAGCGTTTCCGCGGCGACGCGGCCGTGTTTGTCCTGCGTCAGCACCGCGTCGAGCACGGCGTCGGAAATCTGATCGGCAATTTTATCGGGATGGCCTTCGGTAACCGACTCCGAGGTGAACAGGAAGTCGCTCATTTTCTATTTCGTGAATGGACAAAGGCGCATAGAATATCAGATAAGTCCCGATTTATAAAACCAATTTGATGCTGATTCCGCTGTTGCGGCTGCTCGCGCGGCTGCCGTTATCGTGGCTGCACCGCGCCGGCGCCGTGCTCGGCTGGGCGGTCTATGGGTTGTCATCCACATATCGACGGTGCCTCAAGGAAAACCTTTACGGCAGCGGGCTTTGCGACGGCGCCTCCGCCTGCCGCAAGCTGCGCCGTCAGGTGGCTGCCGAGACCGGCAAAGGCGTGACCGAACTGATCGCGGTGTGGTTCGGCCCTGACGAGAAGATTTCCGGACGGGTCCGGTGCGACACCTGGGGGGTGGTCGAAGCGGCGCGGCGCGGCGGCAAGGGCCTGATTTTTCTGACGCCGCATCTGGGCTGCTTCGAAATTTCCGCGCTCTATGGCGCACAGCGCCTGCCGATCACGGTGCTTTACCGGCCGCCCAACCTGCGCTGGCTGGAGCCGCTGATGGTCGCCGGCCGCAGCCGCTGGCAGTCGACCGTGGCCCCCGCCACCGTGAGAGGAGTGCGCATGCTCTACAAGGCGCTGCAGCGCGGCGAAGCGGTGGGCCTGCTGCCGGATCAGGCGCCCGGCGTGGGAGAAGGGGCGTGGGCTGATTTTTTCGGCCGCCCGGCGTATACCATGACGCTGGTGGCGCGGCTGCAGAAAACGACGGGCGCGGCAGTCATCATGGTGTTTGCCGAGCGTTTGCCTCGCGGCGCCGGTTACCATCTCCATTTGCAAGCAGTGCCAACCGACAATCTGGACGAGGCCGCACTCAACCGCGCGCTAGAAGATCTGGTGCGCACCTGCCCAGCGCAATATTTGTGGGGCTATAACCGTTACAAGGTGCCGGCAGGGGCGAAAAACCCAATGATGAACGCGGAATGATGAATACGGAACAGATCATTGCGATACCGCTTGAGGTCGGTTTCGCCATTCATCATTCATCATTCATCATTCATCATTCGCTGTCATGCTGACCCGCCTCGGTCTCGCCGTCATCTGGCTGCTGCATTTTCTGCCGCTGGCATTGCTGGCGCCGCTCGGGCGCGTCTTCGGCATGCTGCTCTATGCGCTGGCGCGCGAGCGCCGCAAGGTGACGCAAACCAATCTCAGACTGTGTTTTCCCGAATTGAGCGAAGCCGAGCGCGTGCGGTTGGCGCGCCGGCATTTCCAGGCCTTCGGCAGGAGTCTCATCGAGCACGGCATCCTGTGGTGGTCGCCGAAGGCGCGGGTGCAGCGGCTGATCCGCATCGAGGGACTGGAACACTGGCAGGCGGTCGTCGACCGCCCGGTCATCTGGCTCGCGCCGCATTTTGTCGGACTCGACATGGGCGGCATACGCCTGGGATCCGAGTACTACGTCGCTTCGGTCTACGGCCGCCAGAAGAACCCGGTGTTCGACGCCATCCTTTACCATGGCCGCACCCGCTTCGTGATGCCCGAACTGTTTTCGCGCCAGCAGGGCATACGTCCGCTGGTCAAGGCGATGCGCCGCGGTCTGCCTTTCTATTATCTGCCGGACATGGATTTCGGCAGCCGCGACTCGATTTTCGTGCCGTTCTTCGGCGTGCCGGCGGCGACCATCACCGGCTTGTCGCGCATCGCGCGCCTTGCCGGCGCGGTCCTGGTGCCGGCGGTGACGCGGCAATTGCCCGGCAGCGCCGGTTACGAACTCCGGTTTTATCCGGCGTGGGAAAATTTTCCGAGCGGGGATGACGAAGCCGATGCTCGGCGCATGAACGCCTTCATCGAGGAGCGCGTAAAGGAAATGCCGGAACAGTACTTCTGGCTGCACAAGCGCTTCAAGACACGGCCGCCGGGGGAGGAAAAAATCTATTGAACCGCCAAGACGCCAAGACGCCAAGAAAATCAGAATCTCTGACCAATAATCACGAAGATGCATAACTTATTGGAATTGCATACTTAGGAAGGTGAGGTGGCGAGAGAAAGTAGATGGAATTCTTCAATACACATGTGCTCATTAATTTTCAGCGCTACCTGGATTCTGAGGATAGTCTGTCCAATGCTGCCAAGTCCTTTTCGGCAGACAGCGATGAATATAGGGCGGCCATAGAGCAAGTAATGGTTGATGCGATGAATGCTGCGATTGCTATTTATCACTTGGCTGATCACATTTTTCTTCAAAATTCAAATGCCTTCCCATCAGTCGTTTATCAGACAACGAAATTAGACGGTTATCGTGAATTTCTTGACAAGAATCGTTGTATATACATTGGTAATGGAAGGATCGTGAATGATTTATCTTTGCTTGGGAGTATCGTAGACGCGTACAAGCATTTCGACCTGAATAACAAAAGCCGTCCGGTAACATCTGCGAATGCAACAATCGTCGTTTCAACTGGATGGGGGGAGTTACCTTTTGGTGAGTTCAAATGGGGAGGGTTGCCCCAAGTGATCGTTAA
Organism: uncultured Streptomycetaceae bacterium; assembly: GCA_964365845.1. GTDB lineage: Bacteria > Pseudomonadota > Gammaproteobacteria > Burkholderiales > SG8-41 > CAKKQX01. Next base: position 1,747 of record CAYIRZ010000051.1, on the reverse strand, counting down.
GTTAAATGGTGGGCAGAAACGTGCGCTTAAGAAAATTCTGCAAAATGTTATAGAGATGTGGAAGTTGGAAATACAAATCCATAGTCTTTAAGCATGTCCGAAAAAATCAAGAGCAGGGCGATACGTATCGAACCGCTTGCGCCGCATGAGGTCGAGCGCATATCCGCGCTCGCCGCGGATATCTGGTGGCAACATTATCCGGGCATCATCAGCGCTGCCCAGATAGAATACATGCTGGCGCAACGCTACGACCCGCGCATCCTGCGTGAAGAATTGCAGCGCGATGAAGTGTGGTGGGACAAGTTGCTGATCGGAAATGAAATCATTGGTTTTTCATCCGGTTTTTTGACTGATCGGCCGGATGAGATGAAGCTCGACAAACTTTATGTGCGCCAGGATCGCCAGCGCCGGGGTTATGGCGGAATGCTGATCGAGCGCGCATGCGTGTTCGCGCGTGATCTGGGCTGCGTCAAGCTCACGCTGGCGGTCAACAAAAAGAACTGGAATGCAATCGCCGCTTACGGCAAGTACGGTTTTGAGATCGAGGGCGCCGTGGTCAAGGACATCGGCGGCGGATTCGTGATGGACGACTACCTCATGGCGCGGAAAATCTAGAGATGTTTGAAAATCCAACCCCGGAGCAGTGCTGCGCCAAGCTCAGGAACGTGAAAAACATCGCCGTCGTGGGCTTGTCGCCAAATCCGGCGCGGCCCAGCTATGGCGTGGCGAAGGCCATGCAGGGGTTTGGCTTCAACATCATTCCGGATGAACCGCTGTATCTACCGTGATTATCGTGCATTCTGTATTTAAATGCGCCTAAAATTCACTAAAATGCACGGATTGGGCAATGACTTCGTGGTTCTGGACGCGATCGCCCATCCCGTGGCCCTTACGCCTGAACAACTGCGCTTCATCGCCGACCGCCACTTCGGAATCGGCTGCGACCAGATCCTGCAAGTGGAGGCGCCACGCCAGCCGGATACCGATTTTTACTACCGCATATTCAATGCCGATGGCGGCGAGGTCGAGCAGTGCGGCAACGGTGCGCGCTGCTTCGTGCGCTATGTTCGTGACAAAGGGCTGACCACCCAGGCCGCGATCCGCGTCGGAACGCTGAGCGGCGTGATCGTCCCCCGACTGGAGGCCGACGGCCAGGTGACGGTGAATATGGGCGTTCCCGAATTCGAGCCGCCAAAAATTCCTTTCGAGGCGAGTAAGCGAGCGCTGACCTACCTGCTCGATGTTGACGGAAAACAATTTGAAATCAGTGTCTTATCCATGGGCAACCCGCACGCCGTGCAGATCGTTCCCGATGTGGATGCCGCGCCGGTCATAAGCCAGGGGCCGCTGATCGAACGGCATGCGCGTTTCCCGCAGCGGGTGAATGCCGGCTACATGCAAATCGTCGATCGCGCTCACATCCGCTTGCGCGTCTACGAGCGCGGCGCGGGCGAGACGCTGGCTTGCGGTACAGGAGCGTGCGCCGCGGTGGCCGCCGGCATCACGCGTGGCCTGCTCGACGCGCGCGTGCGCGTCACGACGCGCGGCGGCAACCTCGGTATATCATGGGCAGGGGAAGGCGAGCCGGTGCTGATGACCGGCCCGGCCGTGACGGTTTTTGAAGGCGAGATCGAGATTTAGCAGCCTGTCGGACTTGGCTCCATTCGCCGGAACGCGTAGCGTTAATGGATTGCTGTTAATCGATGCTTGGGCGACAGGCTGCTTAATAAAGAAGCTTTACGTGTCG
>CAYIRZ010000050.1:0-12682 GCA_964365845.1 uncultured Streptomycetaceae bacterium | reverse complement strand
GTATCGTGACTCCACTTAAAGAAGGGCTTATCGAATGCTATTCCGCAAGATTGTGATACCTGCAATAGTTGGCGCAACGTTGTCTTTTAATGCAACAGGCCAGAGCTATCCCGAGAAGGTGATTCGAGTAGTTGTGCCGTTTCCCGCCGGCGGGGCCGCTGATATTGTCGCCCGGCATGTCACCACGAAGTTGTCCGAGGCGCTTGGGCAACAAATCATCGTCGACAACCGGGGGGGCGCCGGCGGCACGATCGGCGCGGAAAATGCCGCGCGTTCCGCGCCCGATGGCTACAGCCTGCTGTTTGCCTCTTCCAGCGTGCTGTCGATCAATCCGCACTTGGGTGCGAAGGCCTCTTATGATGTTTTGCGCAGTTTCACGCCGATAGTGCAGATCGGCCACGCACCCAATGTGTTGACGGTGCACCCTTCGGTTCCGGCCAAAACCGTCAAGGAACTGATCGTGATCGCGAAGGCCAAGCCCGATGCGCTGGCCTACGCCTCCAACGGCGCCGGCACGCTGAGCCACCTGACCGGCGAGCTGTTCTCGCAGCGCGCCGGCGTCAAGATGCTGCATGTGCCGTACAAGGGCGCAGCGCCAGCGGTGATCGATACCGTGGCCGGCAATGTCTCGGTGCTGTTCGCCGCGTTCCCCAGCGTGTCCGCGCAAGCCCGGTCGGGCCGGTTGAAAGCGCTGGCCGTCACCAGCGCCAAACGCATCGCCATCGCGCCCGAGCTGCCGACGGTGGCGGAAGCCGCGTTGCCGGGGTTCGAATCCAGCCAGTGGTGGGGACTGTATGGCCCGGCCGGCCTCCCGGCGCCCATCGTCGAAAAACTCAACGCCGCGGCCAACAAGGTGCTGGCCGCTGACGACATCAAGAAGAGCCTCGCCGTGGACGGCGCTGCGTCGTCCGGCGGCACGCCGGCCGCACTGGCGGCGTACCACAAGGCCGATTACGAAAAATGGGGTAAGGTGATTGCCCAGGCCCAGATAAAGAGCAATTGATGCGTTTGGAGATCCGGATGCCCCAGGAAAACACGCCGGTCAAAGCGACGATGCGCTTTGCGGAGTTTGCCGCCGGCATGAATTACGCAACCTTGCCGGAAACGGTCAAGGAACATTTATTCATCTTTTTGCTGGATTACCTGCGTGTGGCGTCGCTGGGGCAGCGCATGGCCTGGAGCGGCTGGGCGACCAGGCTGGCCCGCGACCTCGGCGGGCGGGGGCGCGCCTCGATACTGTTTTCCACCGAGCGCACGGACCCGGAGCGCGCTACATTCGTCAACACCACCTACTCGGGCAGTATTGATGCCGATGACGTGCATGTCGGCGCGATGTTACATCCCGGCTGCATCGTGATCTCCGCGGCGCTGACCATCGGCGAGGCGCGCAGCCTGCCCGGCGCAAAAATCCTCGCCGCGATTGCGACAGGCTACGAAACCATGATCCGCATCGGGCTGGCGATCCAGCCTTCGCATTTTCAGCGTGGGTTCCAGAGCACGGCGACCTGCGGCGGGTTCGGCGCCGCCACCGCCGCCGCAAGCCTGCTGTTCCAGGACGGGCCGCGCGCCGTCCGCATCGCGGAGGTCATCGGACTGGTGGCTTCGTTCAGTGGCGGATTGACGCAGTTCTACCATTCCGGCTCGACGGTCAAGCGCATCCATGCCGCCCATGCCGCGGGCGAGGGTGTGCACGCGGCGCTGCTGGCGGAGGCGGGTTTCTCCGGGCCGACGGACATCCTCGAGGGCAAGGACGGCTTCGCGCGTGCCTACGCTGACGGCCATGACTTCGACAAAGGGCTGGATCAGATCGGCACTCAGTACCGGTTGCTGGAGACGGCGATCAAGCCGCATGCCTGCAGCGCGCGGGTGCTGGCGGCGGTCGAGGCAACGGCACTCCTGTGCACCGGGCAAAACATCGCGCTGGCCGACATCCAGGCGATCCGTGTCGGCATCCCGAAAGTCATTCAGGGCCGGCTCACCACCAGCGAGCCCGCCGACATCCAGGCTGCGCAGATGAGCCTGCCGTTCTGCATGGCGATGGTCCTGCACCGCGAAATGGCGCAGCTGCAACCCGGCTTCACGCTGAACGTGGATGATTTCGAGGCCGCGCTGGCCGATCCGCAGGTGATGCAAACCTCGAAACGCATCCAATGCGTGCTGGATGAAGACGCGGAGCGCGTCAGTACATCGCAGTCAGTGGGCGCAAAAGTCATGCTGACGCTGAAGTCCGGGGCCAAACACGAGCGCTTCATCGAGGCACCCCAAGGCAGCGCGTCGCGGCCGTTCTCAACCGAGGACCACGTTGCCCGCTTCCGGCGGGAAATGCTCAAGCGCTTCTCCGCTGCGCATTGCGACGCCCTGCTCGAAGAAGTACGGGGGTTTGCCCGGGCGCCGAATCCCGACCGGCTGATGCAGTTGCTGGCCGGGAAAAAGTAATCATCAGAGCGCTGCCATGACTATCCTGAAGCTGCCCGACCTCGACATGTTCTATCAGGCGGATGATTTCACCGATCCGTGGACGCAGCCTGAAACCGTGCTGATGCTGCACGGCAACGCCGAGAGCAGCCTGTCCTGGTATGCATGGGTGCCGGTGCTGGCACGGCATTTCCGCGTGGTGCGGCCCGACATGCGGGGCTACGGGCAATCGACCCCGATGCCACGGGATTATCAGTGGACGCTGGACAAGCTGATCGACGACTACATCCGGCTGATGGACAGCCTGGGCATCGCATGGTTTCATCTGGTCGCCGCGAAGATCGGCGGCACGATCGCGCGCGCCTTCGCCGGGCGCCGGCCGGATCGCATTCTTTCATTGACGGTGGTCGGCACGCCGCAGGCGCTGCGCCCCGGCGCGGAACTGGTCCCCGCGCTGATCGAGGAATTCGAAACCAAAGGCGCGGAGCATTGGGCCCGCCGCACCATGGCCGGCAGGCTGGGCGACCATTTCCCGGCGGAAGGCGTGGAGTGGTGGGCCCGATTCATGGGCCGCGCGCCGGTGTCGTCCCTGATCGGCTTCAATCGCGGCATCAACTATGCCGACATCCGGGCGGATCTGCCCAACATCAAATGCCCGACTCTGGTCATCACGACCGAGGAAAGCGGCTTGGGGACCATCGAGCGCACGAAGGAATGGCAGGAGGCCATCCCGAATTCATCGCTGCTGGTGCTGCCCGGCGATTCCTATCATGTCGCCGCGAGTAATGCCGAGGTGTGCGCCAAAGCAACTCTAGCGTTCATGAAGAAAACCTCCCGGAAAGCCTGACGGGGCGAAGCCTGATCAAAGGCGGACACAAACAAAAGGGTCACATCTTGTAAGATGACGTTCTCGTTTGGTAGACTTGCGCCATGGCCCGCCCCCTCCGCATCGAATTCCCCGGCGCCGTCTACCACGTCACGGCGCGCGGCAATGCGCGCCGGAAAATCTATCGCGACGACGAAGACCGGGAGGCTTTCCTGGCCACCCTGGCCTGGGTGGTGGAGCGCTTCGGCTGGCGCTGCCATGCCTACTGCCTGATGGACAACCATTTTCACCTGCTGATCGAAACCCCGCGCCCCAATCTCTCGCGGGGCATGCGCCAGTTGAATGGCGTCTATACCCAGAGCTTCAATCACCGCCACAAGAAAGCCGGCCATCTGTTCCAGGGGCGGTTCAAGGCGATCCTGATAGAACGGAACAGTTATCTGCTGGAGCTGGCCCGTTACATCGTCCTTAACCCGGTGCGCGCAAAAACGGTCAAGACGCCGGAACGCTACCCTTGGAGCAGCTACCGGCCGACGCTTGGATTGACCCCGGTGCCACCGGCCCTTGCCACCGATTGGGTGCTGGACCAGTTCGCCAGGACCCGGCCTGCCGCCCGCAAGCGCTACGCGGCATTCGTTCGTGCCGGGATCGGCCACGCCTCCCCTTGGGGTGAAGTGAAGGGTCAGGTGCTGCTGGGCGGGAAAGCCTTCGTCGAGCGCATGACGCCACGGCTTAAAGAAAGCGCGGCCGCGGCTGAAATCCCCAAGCGGCAGCGTCCGCCGCACCGTCCCGCACTCAAGACGCTCTTGGCAGGAAGGGGTTCGAAGGCTGCTCGCAACAAAGCGCTGGCGCGGGCCTATCTGGAGCATGGCTACACGCAGGCCGAGATCGGCCGCGAGGCGGGTTTGCACTATGCCACGGTCAGCCGCATTATCAAGGCGATAGAGGAATCGACATAGCATTCGGCATCAGGCGACACTCGCAAGGAAAGAAATGAGCGAAAGCTTCCCCAAAGTCAAAGTCGCGGTGGTGCAGGCCGCCCCGGTGCTGTTCAATCGCGAAGCCACCGTCGAGAAGGCCTGCCGCCTGATCGGCGAAGCCGCGGCGCAGGGCGCGCGGCTGATGCTTTTTCCCGAGGCCTTCATCCCGGCCTACCCGCGCGGACTGAGCTTTGGCTCCGTGGTGGGCAACCGCGATCCGCAGGGACGGCACACCTGGCAGGCGTACTGGGCCAATGCCGTCGACGTGCCAGGCCCGGCTACCGCGGCGCTGGGCGCGGCGGCGCGCGAGGCCAACGCTTACGTCGCCATCGGCGTCATCGAGCGCGACAATGATTCAAGCCGCGGCACGCTCTATTGCACACTGCTCTACTTCGGCCCCGACGGGCAACTTGTCGGCAAGCACCGCAAGCTCAAGCCGACCGGCTCCGAGCGCCTGATCTGGGGCGAAGGCGACGGCAGCACCCTGACGGCGATCGACACCGAGTTCGGCAAGGTCGGCGGCCTGATCTGCTGGGAAAACTACATGCCTCTGGCGCGCATGGCGATGTATGGCAAAGGCGTCGAACTCTATCTTGCGCCTACCGCTGATACTCGCGACAGTTGGCAGGCCACGCTGCGGCATGTCGCCTGCGAGGGCCGCTGCTTCGTGCTGGGCTGCAACCAGTTCGTCACCAAATCCATGTACCCCGCCGATCTGGCCGGCATCGAGGCCATCGCCGGCCAGCCGGAGATCATGTGCCGCGGCGGCAGCGCCATCATCTCGCCGCTGGGCGAAGTGCTGGCCGGCCCGCTGTATGGCGAGGAAGGCACGCTGTACGCCGAACTCGACATGGCCGAGGTCGCGCGCGGCAAACTCGACTTCGACGTGACGGGCCACTATGCGCGGCCCGACGTGTTCCGGCTGATCGTCAACGAGACCCCCATGCCGCCGGTGACCTACAAGACCATCGATGAGTCATAGATCAGATCAAGGCGGATGGGACGGCGTATCCGGTGCCGCCATCCATGAATCAGATTAAAATCGCCTATCCCTCAAACCAGGACGCAATTCATCATGACTGCTGGAACTCATGCAAAATCATCGGCTTGGTCGTTCAATCTTAAGGATGATACCCAGGGCATTCAGCGCAAGCTGGCCGAAGGCATCACCACCCGCATTTTCCCCGGACAGAACGTAATGCTGTCGGTGGTGCGCATAGAACCGCACTCGACCGGGACCCTACACAGCCACCCGGAAGAACAATGGGGTGTGCTGCTCGAAGGGGAATGCGTGCGCATCCAGAACGGCGAGGAAATCAAGATGAAAGCGGGTGACTTCTGGTGCACCCCGGGCGGCGTGCTCCATGGCGCCCGGACCGGAGACATCGGCGCCACCATACTCGATATTTTCAGCCCGCCCAGGGAGGAATACCGGAAAGCGGGAGAAGGGTTTGGCCAGCCGGGCTGACCCATGATGCAACGTTTGATACTTGCCTTGGCTACTTCAGTTCTTCGACCTTGATCAACACGCGGCGGTTGTCGGCGCCGCTGCTGGAGGCACGTCCCAGCAGCACCGACTGCCCCCTGCTGCGATCCTGATCCAGCCCCGCGATCTCTATCCATTCGCCGAGCCGTCCCGACACCGTGGTGGCCACGTGCTGGGTATCGATTGCGCCGGGAAGCTGGCGGTTGAACGTGTCATGCTGCGGGCTGATGTCGAGCGTCACGTTGTCCCCCGCGACGCGCGGCAGCACATGAAAACCGGTACCCGCATCGCGATAGTCCACGTTATCGACCACCTGCGTAACCACCTGCCCGCCGATCACGGTCTGCACCACCTGCTGCCGCGGCACCGGCACCGACTGGCCGACGCGGATGAAAGCGCTGGTGCCTTCGAGCACCTGCACCGTCTGCTGGTTGCGCTCGCTTTGCACCCGCCGCGTATCGATCACCCGCGCGCGCAGACCATTGTCATCGGGTCCTGCGCCGACAGACGCCGAGCGGCTGTCGGCCGTGCCGGGCGCGGTCACCCGCGCGTTACCGTCGATCCGCACGCTGCCGGAAACTTCGGCGGCACGCCGGCTGGCATCGCTGTCGGCATCCTGTCTGACGGTGATCAGCAGGCGCCGCGGTTTGGCATCCACGCTCGCCAGAATGCGCCGGATTTCCTGCAGATTTCCCGGGGTCGTGCGCACCACGAGCTGGTTCTGCAGGCCGCTCACGCTGCCGCCTTTGGCAAGCATGGGCTGAATGATCGGGATCACCTGCTCTGCGGTGCGATACTTGAGCGGAATGACTTCCAGCACCGTGGCCTGCGCCAGGGCTAGTGGCACAAACAACGCCAGGACTCCCGCCAGCGCGGCAGCAGTGCAGGCCCGGCACCAGCGGCAAAGAAGATTGCACATGGAAGCAAGCGATCTCATATCTTGGTTAACGGTACCGTTGGGGGGAAGTTTACACCCCCGGCCGCGACCAGCTCAGTTCCTGGGACCGTAGCGATTTCGGCTGGCGAGTAGGCTTCAGAATCGAAAATCCGTTTCATTACACGCTTCCCGCCAGCAACCCGGAGCGGGGTTGCGACTTGACTAATGGAACAAGACAAAATAACATTTTTCATTTACAATCATTGTTCTATGGATTATATTGCATCCATGAGTTTAACTCGCTTGTTGCTCGTGGCCTGCCTGGTCGTGGTTTTCAACCACGCTATCGCCAACGATAGCCCGGCTGCACCCTTCACCGCCGAGGACTCGGTGACGGAACGCTATGTTGCGAAAGCACGCGAGCTGGTGCTGCAGGCGATGGGTTTTATGGGCATTAATTACAAGTATGGCGGTGATACGCCGGAAACCGGTTTCGACTGCAGTGGCCTGGTCCATTATGTATTCAACCAGGCTGCGGGCCTGGTGCTGCCGCGCAATGCGCGGGAAATCAGCCGGGTCGGAGTGAACATTCCCCGCGATGAACTGCAGCCTGGCGATCTGGTGTTCTTCAATACCCTGCGCCGGCCATTTTCGCATGTCGGCATCTATCTCGGCGAGTACCGCTTCATCCATTCGCCCAGCCGCGGCGGCCAGGTCGAGATCGTCGACATGAGCAGCCGCTACTGGCAGAAGCGTTACAACGGCGCCCGCCGCATCAGTTTCTAGCAGCCTGTCGGACTTGGCTCCATTCGCCGGAACGCGTAGCGTGAATGGATCGCTGTTAATCGATGCTAGTGCTTTTCATTTTAGGAGTTTGTCGCACCCCAGTCCGACAAACTCCTTGTTCTATCTGGCGGCAATGCCTGACTTGGCGGCAATTTTTTGCCGGATCAGAGATACCGAAGCAAGCGCCGCTTTTGCTCCAGACTGAATCGCAAGCTGCCGGTTCGAAAAATCAGCCAATCCCAGGCCTGAGGTATCGGGGCGGATCACGATATCAGCCTCGGGCAACTCGTTGCTGGCGATCGCCTGCCCCATGATCGCGAAGGTCTGCAACAGCATGTCGAGGGTATCATGGGTCTTGCCATAGCGCGGCTTGCTGGAGACATCCACGGCTATGATCAGGCCGGCGCCCAGCGATTTCGCCACCCGTACCGGCACCGGGCTCACCAGCCCGCCATCGACGTATTCCTTGCCATTGATGGTAACGGGCTGGAACAACCCGGGAACACTGCTCGAAGCGCGCACCGCCATGCCGGTGTCGCCGCGGCTGAACACCACCTGCCCGCCTGATTGCAGTTCTGTCGCCACCACGGCGAAAACACGGTTGAGTTTCTCCAGGGGGCGATCCCGCACCGCGCGGTTGACGAAGTTCTGCAGCGCTTCGCCCCTGAAAATGCCACGGTCCGGCAGCGACCAGTCGCCGATCAGCCGTTCGTCAAACTGCAACGCAACGCGCTCCAGATCCGCGCCGCTGTAACCGCCGGCATAAAGCGCGCCGACAAAACTGCCGACGCTGGTGCCAACGACGATATCGGGAACGATGCCCTGCGACTCCAGCGCCTTGATGACGCCGACATGGGCAAAGCCGCGCGCGGCGCCGCCGCCCAGCACCAGCGCAATTTTGGGCGGGACGACCCTGACTTCCGGCCTGGTCTGCGGCACCGACGGGATGTCTCTTGGCGCATCGACCGGCGCTGTTGCACAACCGAAAAAGGCAAGCAACAGCGGGACGATAAACAAATGGCGGACGGCAAGCATATAGCGTTTTCCTGATACAGGTTTATGACTGACAACAAGCATCCCACTGAGTTCGGCGACGCACATGGTGGAGCCAAGACAGACCAACACCGGCACTGCCTGACTGCGCGCCAGATCACGGAGACGCCGCTTCACATTATTAACGATAATGATTCTTATTAGTATTGCTTTTAAGAATAATTATTGTTAGCATTGGAGCGCTATCTACTTGATCAACCATGGCCTTCACGGAGCATATCAGACATGTTCATTGATTTTAAAAGATTTTTTCTGGTCGTTTCGGCGCTTGCCTTGGGTGCTGGCGCAAGCTTTGCTCACGCCCAGGAAAAGGTACTCAATCTCTACTCCTCACGTCACTACCAGACTGATGAGGCGCTCTATAGCAATTTCACCAAACTTACGGGCATCAGGATCAATCGCATCGAAGCCGGCGAAGATCCGTTGATCGAGCGCCTGAAGAACGAGGGCGACAAGAGCCCCGCCGATGTGCTGGTCACGGTGGACGCCGGCCGGCTGTGGCGCGCCGAGCAAATGGGATTGTTCCAGCCGATCACGTCGAAAGCGCTGGAAAGGCGGCTGCCCGTCAATATGCGCGTGCCGAACAGCCAGTGGTTCGGTTTTTCCGCCCGCGCCCGCGTCATTATTTACAACAAGGACGCCGTCAACCCCGCGGATGTGCAGAACTACGAGGACCTCGCCGATCCCAAGCTCAAGGGCAAGGTGTGCACGCGCTCCGGCAGCCATGTCTACAATCTGTCGCTAATGAGCGCGTTGATCGAGCACTGGGGCGAGAAGAAAGCCGAGACATGGGCGCGTGGCGTGGTCGCCAATTTCGCGCGCGCGCCGAAAGGCGGCGATACCGATCAGATCCGCGCCGTCGCTGCCGGTGAATGCGGGGTCGCGATCAGCAACACCTACTATTACCTGCGGCTGATGAAATCCGACAAGCCTGAGGACAGGAAAGTCCTGGAAAAAACCGGCCTGATCTGGCCCAATCAGAAAAGCTTCGGCACCCACATGAACATCTCGGGCGCCGGCGTACTCAAGCACGCGCCGCACAAAGAAGCCGCGATCAAGTTCCTCGAGTATCTGGCCAGCGACGAGGCGCAGGCTTATTTCGCCAACGGCAACAACGAATGGCCGGTGGTGAAAAGCGCGCCGTTCGACAATCGCGAGCTGACCTCGCTCGGCAGCTTCAAGATGGACAGTCTCAACGTCGGCGCGCTCGGCAAGAACCAGCCGCTGGCGCAGAAGATTTTCGACCGCGCCGGTTATAAATAACCGCAAACAGGATCCCAACCAAGAAGCTTCAGCCACAGAGCGCACAGAGAACACAGAGAGTGAGACCCCTCATGCGATTATTGCCGTTCTTGTTTTCCTCTGTGAACTCTGTGTACCCCTCAAGGGGGTATTGAAAAGAATCCTCTGTGGCTTGATTTTTCAGGATTAAGATCTGGATTTTTAGTCCGAGCCGATGCGCGGACGCAGCATCATGCGCGACAGGACGATGAGCGGCAGCAGCCCGACCGCGACAATGGTGAGCGCGGCGGTCGAGGCCTCGGCCAGGCGTTCGTCGGAAGCGAGATTGAAGGCCTGCACCGCCAGCGTATCGAAATTGAACGGACGCATCACGAAAGTCGCCGGCAGCTCCTTCATCACGTCGACAAACACCAGCAGCGCGGCAGTCAGCGCGCTGCGCCATAAAAGCGGCGCATGCACGCGCTTGAGGGTCGCAGCCGGCCCCAGGCCAAGGGAGCGCGCGGCATAGTCCATGCTGGGCGTGATCTTGGTCAGCCCCGCCTCCGCCGACTGCAGCGCGACTGCGAAAAACCGCACCAGATAAGCATAGATCAGCGCTGCGACACTTCCGGTAAGAATCAGTCCCGGAGACGTGCCGGACATCGTCTCGATCCACCCCGCCAGCACATGATCGAGCCGCGTTACCGGGATCAACACCCCGACCGCGATCACCGCGCCGGGCACGGCATAACCCAGGCCCGCAACGTGGTTGGCGATGCGCACCGCGCGGCTGGCGCTCGAGCGCGCGGCATACCCCACCAGCAGCGCCAGCAACACCGCAAGCGCAGCGGTGATTGCCGCCAGCGTCACGGTGTTGAAGGTCAGTTCGACATAATGCGCGCCGAACTGCGCATCACCGGAAGTCAGCGCCATATGCAGCAGCACGCCGGCCGGCAGAAAAAAACCGAACACCAGCGGCGCCGTGCAAAACGCCACCGCGACGAACGCCCGGATGCCGCGCAGGTGATACACATTGCGCAAGCGCTTGCGATGCGAGGTGGTGTGAAATCCCGCCCGCGCCCGGGTCACGCGCTCGATCATCAACACCACGACAACAAAGCCGAGCAGCGTCGCCGACAGCTGCGCCGCGGCAACGTGGTCACCGAGCGAAAACCAGGCGTGATAAATGCCGGTGGTAAAAGTCTGCACGCCGAAATAAGCGACCGTGCCGAAATCGGCAAGCGTTTCCATCAGCGCCAGGGTGGTGCCGGCAACGATGCCCGGCCGCGCCAGCGGCAGCGCCACGCGCAGAAATGTTCCCCATGGGCCGTAGCCCGAGACGCGCGCCATCTCGAGCATGCTGTCCGACTGCTCGAGAAACGCCGCCCGCGACAGCAGATACACGTAGGGATAGAGCACCAGCGAGAGCATCACCATCGCGCCCCCCAGCGAGCGCACGTCGGGAAACCAGTAATCGCGCGGCCCCCACCCCATGGCTACGCGCAGCCAGCTTTGCACCGGGCCGGCGAATTGCAGCAGATCGGTGTAGGCGTAGGCCATCACGTATGCCGGCACCGCCAGCGGCAGCAGCAGCGCCCATTCGAACACGCGCCGCCCGGGAAAGCGGCACATCGTGGTCAGCCAGGCCGTGGAAACCCCGCCGACCATCACGCCAAACGCCACGCCCATCATCAGGGCCAGCGAGTTGCCCACGTATCCCGGCAGCACCGTCGCCGCGAGATGGCGCCACGTGCCCTGGCCCGGCACGAAAATATTGAGCAGCACCACCACCACCGGCAGCGCGATCAGGACCGCGAGGATAATTGCGGTCACACTCAGCCAGCCCGGGCGCTTGTGAAACAGGGAGGGTCCGGCGCTAAGGCCGGATACAGCGTTATTCATCGGAACACATATGGCGTTCTTCTCCCCCCGTTCTTTGGTGCTTTTCATTTTAGGAGCTTGTCGGACTTAAGTCCGACAAGCTCCTAGGCATTGAAATTTCATTGTAACAAGAATCATTTTCAAAGCAAAAAGGTATAATCCGAATCATGCCCGCCCTACTGGAACTTCATAACGTCAGCCACGCCTATGACCGCAAGCAGGTGCTGAGCAATATCAGCTTCCGCGTCGAAAAAGGTGAAATCGCCTGCCTGCTGGGCGCAAGCGGCTGCGGCAAAACCACGGTATTGAGATGTATCGCTGGATTCGAACCAGTGCCTGCCGGCGAAGTCCTGCTCAACGGCCAGGTCATGAGCCGCAAAGGCCTCACGGTCGCCGCGGAAAAGCGCCGCATCGGCATGGTATTTCAGGATTACGCCCTCTTTCCGCATCTGACGGTCGCGCGCAACATCGCTTTCGGCCTGCATCACACCGAAGAGGCGGGGCGCGCCGCGCGCGTGGCGGAACTGCTGGAAACCGTAGGCCTGGAGCAGGTCGGCGACCATTACCCGCACGAACTCTCCGGCGGCCAGCAACAACGCGTGGCTCTGGCGCGGGCGCTGGCGCCACGACCCGATCTGCTGCTGCTGGACGAGCCGTTCTCCAATCTGGACGTGGAAATGCGCGAACGCCTGAGCCTGGAAGTGCGCGACATTCTCAAGCAGCAGAATTCGACGGCGGTCCTGGTTACCCACGATCAGCATGAAGCCTTCAATATCGCCGACGAGATCGGCCTCATGGCCGACGGCGCCATCGAACAGTGGGACACGCCCTACAAGCTCTACCACGAGCCGGCGAGCCGCTTTGTCGCGGATTTCATCGGTCAGGGCGTGTTCCTGCCGGGGACGGTACTCGGTGAAAACGCCATCCGGCTGGAACTGGGCGTGCTGCAGGGCAACCTGCCCCACGATTGGCCGCGGGGTTCGGTGGTCGACGTGCTGCTGCGGCCCGACGACATCCTGCACGATGATTCCAGCCCGCTGCAGGCCGAAGTGCTGCACAAGGCGTTCCGCGGCGCCGAGATCCTCTATACCCTGCAACTGACAGGCGGCGGCCGGGTGATGTCGCTGGTGCCGAGTCACCACAATCATGCGATCGGG
>CAYIRZ010000049.1:10762-12833 GCA_964365845.1 uncultured Streptomycetaceae bacterium | reverse complement strand
GCCAAGGCTCTCGTCGGCGAGCAGCAGTTTTGGCTGCGTCGCCAGGGCGCGTGCAAGCTCGAGCTTTTTCAAGCCGGCGGCGCCCATGCCATCGACGCGCGCGTTCTCCCCGCTCGGCAGGCCTACCAGCCCCAGTGCTTCCCGTGCCTGCGCGTACGCTTTCTCGCGCGAGGGCCGCTCGCTTTGTCCGTAATACGCGGCCAGTGCCACATTTTCAAGCAGCGAAAGCTTTCTGAACGGACGCGGAATCTGGTAGGTGCGCGCGATGCCGAATTGGGCCACGTGGTTGGCCGCGGACCCGGTGATGTCGCGGCGGAGAAATTCGACCGATCCGCCGCTGGGCGCGAGCGCGCCTGCAATCAGATTGAACGTGGTGCTCTTGCCCGAGCCGTTCGGGCCGATCAACCCGAGGATCTCGCCCTCGGCCACGTCGAAGGAAACCCGATCCACGGCCTTGAAGCCGCCGAAAACCTTGGTGATGCCTTTGACGCTCAGCATGGGGCTTGAAATATCGCGCGCAGACGCGTTGGAAAAAGGGGCTCAGGCGCAAGGCTGAACCGGCACCACGGATTTCGGTGATGCCGGTTGTGACGACGACAATGTTGTGCGGTTATTGCAGCGAGTAAGTGTGGCTCTTCGGCAGCGGCAATATCGGGTCCGCCGTCTTGATCGCCGTCGGCCACACGATCTTGGTGTCGTTGTTGATGTACTGCATCACCACCATCGCGGAACGCTCGTTCTGGCCGGACATCTGGTGTCCCGGCGGAAAAAATTTCACGCCGTAGCCCTGGATCGTTCCGCCCACCGGAATGTCGGTGTCCAGCGCCGCCTTGCGCAGCGCTTCAGTGCTGACGCCGCCGTATTTCTTGATCGCGCGCGGCAGCACGTCGGTGAGAAACACGTAGGTGTGGTTGAAGCCCATCGACACATGCGGCGGGACTTCGTCCACCTTGCGGTCTTTCACCTGGGCACTGTAGCGCTTGATCATTTCCTTGGTTACATCGCCCAACCCGGGCTTCAGGGTCTTGGGATCGAGCAATTGCGCGGCGACCGGATCCACGTTATAGATCAGGTCGGCGTCCTTGCCGAATGCCGCGAGCAGCTTGTCGTACTGCGCATAGCCCGCGCCGTGGCCGATCAGCGCCGACCATTTCAGCCCCTGCTCGCGCGCCTGGCGCCAGAACAGCGTGATGTCCGGGTTATAGCCGGTATGCAGGATCACGTCCGGGCGCGCGCGGCGCAGCTTGGTCACCAGCGTGGACAGGTCCGGCGCCGTGGCGGAGTAGCCTTCCTTGAACACGACCTGGATGCCGAGCGCCTTGCAGTTGGTGTCGTTGCTCGAGCCGATTCCCGCCCCATAGGGCCCGTCCTCGTAGATGATCGCGACCTTGAGGTCCTTCGGATCCTTGCCCAGCTTGGCTTTGGCATTCTCATTGAGGAATTTGCATGAGGTTTCGCCGTACTGATCGGCGTGTACCTGGACGCGGAAGAAGTGGGTCAGATTCTTGTCCTTGACCACGGCCGAGGCGACACAGATGGTGGCCCACATGAACTTCTTCCTGGCGTCGGCCTGCTGCGCCATCGGTACGCAGTGCGCGCTGGAGAACACGCCGAGGATCAGGTCCACTTTTTCCTGCTCGATCAGGCGCGTCATCTCGTTGATCGCGATGTCTGCCTTGGATTGGGCATC
Organism: uncultured Streptomycetaceae bacterium; assembly: GCA_964365845.1. Classification (GTDB taxonomy): domain Bacteria; phylum Pseudomonadota; class Gammaproteobacteria; order Burkholderiales; family SG8-41; genus CAKKQX01. The sequence goes on along the minus strand of CAYIRZ010000049.1, from coordinate 11,143 downwards.
GGCGTAGATCGCGTTGATCTTGTAGCCCTCGATCCCGCCGCGCTCGTTGATCATTTCGATCGCAGCCTTGGTGCCCATCGCGCCCGGCAGCGACCCGCCCGCGGCAAACGGCCCGGTGTAGTCGTATATCACCCCGATCTTGATTTCCTTCTGCTGCGCCTGTGCGGCGAATATAAAGCCGGCCACGGCCAGCGCAAGCGCATTGCTGACGCAGAAACGCCATATGTTCATGCAGTTCTCCTCAGGTTAATGGACGCAACTCGCGAATGGTATTTTTTCCCAGTGTGTCAAAGCTGTAAGGGCGTGTCAACGTTAATCCGGCGAAAGACTCCAGGCGCATGCATCTGACTTGAACCCAATGCTAATGCGACGCATCCTCCA
>CAYIRZ010000049.1:4009-10752 GCA_964365845.1 uncultured Streptomycetaceae bacterium | reverse complement strand
TTGCCGGACGCCACTGCCGGCATGATGGACGCGTCCACGACGCGCACCCCGGTTATCCCGCGCACGCGCAGCCGCGCGTCGGTCACCGCGCGCGCGTCCGCGCCCATGCGACAGGTCGCGACGGGGTGATAGACGGTGCCGCCCGCTTCGCGGCAGAACCCGAGCCAGTCAGCGTCGCTTTGAACCTGCTCGCCGGGCAATTCCTCGGCAGCAATGTAAGGCCGCATCGCGGGCGAGCGCACCAGGCGGCGCAACAGCCTCAATCCGGCAACCGCGGTGATCCGGTCGTTTTCGGTCGAGAGGAAATTGTAGCGAATGGCCGGTGCCTCTTCCGGATCTGCCGAACGGATGCGCACCGAACCGCGCGCCTGCGGCTGCAGCGGGCACATGGAACAAGTGAACGCGGAAAACGGGTGCAGCTGCTCACCCATCTTCGACAGGCTGAAATTGATGAAATAGAATTGCACATCGGGGCGCGACAGCCCGGGGCGCGTGTGCGCGAACGCGCCGGCGTAACCAGCGCTTACCGTCAACGGGCCGCGACGGCGGAACAGATAATTCAATCCCATTCCAAGGGTGCGCGACCAACTCGCCATGTCGTCGTTGAAGGTGATCGGCCGGGTGCAGCGCCAGATCGTGCGCACATAGAAATGGTCCTGCAGATCCTCGCCGACCCCGGACAGCTCGGCGACGACCGGGATGCCATGCGCCGTCAGCAACTCGCGCGATGCCACGCCTGAAAGCTGCAGCAGCTGCGGCGAATTGAACGCACCCGCGGCGAGCAGCACTTCCCGCGCTGCGCCCGCCTGCCGCAGCACTCCGCCGCGGCGGTACTCTACGCCAACGCCTCGCGTACCTTCGAACAGTACGCGCGTGGCCAGCGCCCCGGTCATGACCGTCAGGTTCGCGCGATGCTCGGCCGGCCGCAGGAATCCGGTTGCAGTGCTGGAGCGCCGGCCGTTCCTGGTTGTCGCCTGGTAGTAGCCGGCGCCTTCTTGCGTGGCGCCGTTGAAATCGTCGTTGCGCGGAATGCCGACCTCGCCGGCCGCGGCGATGAACGCGTCGCACAGCTCATGCCGGTCCGGTAGATCGCTGACCGCTTGCGGCCCGCCGACACCGTGCCACTCGTTCGCGCCGCGGCTCTGGTCCTCGCTGCGCTTGAAATACGGCAACAATTCGTCGAATCCCCAGCCGGGGATGCCCCAGGCATCGAAGTCCTCGCGCTGCCCGCGAATATAGACGAGCCCGTTGATCGAGGAGGATCCGCCGAGGACCTTGCCGCGCGGTGAATACACCTGGCGCCCGTTGAGTTCCGGTTCAGGCTCCGAGGTGTAGCACCAGTTGACTGATGCCTTGGTGAACAGCTTGCCGTAGCCTAGCGGCACATGGATCCACGGATCGCGATCGCGCGGACCGGCCTCGAGCAGCAACACCCTGTGGCGACCGCTCGCGCTCAGGCGGTTGGCGAGGACACATCCGGCGGAACCCGCCCCGACGATGACGTAATCGTAGATGGTATCTGGCGACATGGGACCCAAAGTCGGAACAGTTCGCGGCGTCCGCCGCACGCTCCCAGCGGGAGTCCTGTTTCACAACGAGTGTATCCAGTTCACAGCGACGAAACAACATGCATGCAGCCGCTTTCCGGGAGGGCAACGGAACACGCCCATCTAACCAGGAATTCACCTTGCCAGCGCGGTGCCTGCGGTCGTCATCGCCACTCCTGCGCGCCGCTATCGGCTGAATTTTCCCGGCGCAGGAATAATCCCCGCTGTCCGCCTGTTTGATCCTGCGTAACAGCACTGGTCCAACAGGAGAACAACATGATGAAGACACGCGCAGCGGCAGTGCCAGTCATCGCGCGATGAGTCCTGCGTTGCTATGATGCACTGATGGAGAGTGCGGAGATCGTCGCGCATATCCCGCGATTGCGCCGCTATGCGCGCGCCTTGGCGGGGGACAGCCACCGAGCCGATGACCTGGTGCAGGACACGCTCGAGCGGGCGTTGGCCAAATTCTATTTATGGCGGCGCGGAAGCGATTTGCGCGCCTGGCTGTTCACCATCATGCACAACGTGTTCATCAATCAGCTGAGGGCGCGGCGCGAACTGGCGCTCGACGAAGCGGCCGAAGACGGGCTGCAGAGCGCGCCGCAGACCGACCCGCTGGAACTGCGCGACCTGGACGCGGCGCTTAAGCGACTGCCGCTGGAGCAGCGCGAAGTTCTGCTGCTGGTGGGCCTGGAGCAACTGAGCTATGCCGAGGTGAGCAAGGCGCTGGGCATTCCGGTCGGCACGGTAATGTCGCGCCTGTCTCGCGGGCGCGAGCGGCTGCGCGCGGTGATGTCAGGCACTGTTACGGCAACAAATCTTAAAGTAGTGAAATGAGCAATCTTAGCGATACCGATCTGCATGCTTACGCCGACGGGCAGCTGGATGACGTGCGCCGCGTTCAGGTGGAAGCGCATCTGGCGCACGACGCGGCGGCGACCGAGAGCGTGCGCGTCTGGCGCGAGCAAAGCGAATCGCTGCGCGCGCTCTACAACCCGATACTGAACGAGCCGGTGCCGCAGCGGCTGCTAGCCGCGCGGCCGTCGCGGGCACGCTGGGCTTACTACGCGCTTGCCGCGGGGGCGATGGGGCTCGCCTTCGGGCTGGGTTGGCTGTCGCATTCCTACCGCACCGACCGGTTTGTGGAGGCCGCAGCGCTGCCGCGCCGGGCCGCAGTCGCATATGCGGTATACGCCCCCGAAGTGCGGCATCCGGTCGAAGTCGGCGCCGATCAGCAGGATCACCTGGTGAAATGGCTGTCCAAGCGCCTCGGGAACGAGCTGAAGGTGCCGCTGCTGACGCAACAGGGTTTCGATCTGGTCGGCGGGCGGCTGTTGCCCGGCGGCAAGGGACCGGTGGCGCAGTTCATGTATCAGGACGCCAAGGGCCAGCGCATTACACTGTACGTATCCGTCCGGGATGCCGAGTTGCGCGAGACCGCCTTCCGCTTCAGCCAGGAAGACAAGGTCGCCGTGTTCTACTGGATCGACGGCAAACTCGGTTACGCATTGTCCGGGGAGATGGACCGCGCGAGCCTCTTGGACGTCGCCACCGTCGTCTACCGCCAGCTCAATCCTTGAGCCGGAGCTTCAGCCCGCTTGTCCCGGCCGGTGTGCGGGGCCCTGTGCTGCGGCGGGTGGGTCCACATCGATCCCATGGGCCTCGATGTGCGCGCGGCGGGCCAACAGCGAGTAGGCCACCGGCACCACAAATAGCGTCAACAGCGTGCCGAAAGACATTCCACCCACGATCACCCACCCGATCGGCATCCGGGATTCCGCGCCGGCGCCGGAGGCAAGCGCCAGGGGCAGGGCGCCAAGCACCATCGCACCGGTGGTCATCAGGACCGGCCGCAGCCGCAGCGTGGCTGCATCGATTACCGCCGAGCGCAGGTCCTTACCCTGCGCGCGCAGCTGGTTGGTGAACTCGACAATCAGGATGCCGTGCTTGGTGATGAGTCCGACCAGCGTGATGAGCCCCACCTGGCTGTAGATATTGAGTGTTCCGCCGGTCAGCCACAGGCAAAATAATGCGCCGGTCATGGACAGCGGCACGGACAACATGATCACGAAGGGCGCGGTGAAGCTTTCAAACTGCGCGGCCAGCACCAGATAGATGAAAAACAGCGACAGGATGAACACGAAATAGATTTCGCCGCCCGAAGCGCGGAACTCGAGCGACTGCCCGTCCAGGCCGGTTTGTGCCGAGGCGCCCAAGGTTAGTTTGGCCGCCGCGTCGAAAGCCTTCAATGCTTCGTCGATCGAGTATCCTGGCGCAAGCGTGCCGGTGATCTTGACCGCGCGCAGTCGTTGGAAGTGATTGAGCGACTGCGGCGCGACGCCTTCTTTGACGTCGACGAGGTTGGCAAGCTGCACCATGGACCCGTTGCGGGAGCGCACGTAGATTTCGCTGATGTCGGCCGGCGACGTGCGCTCGAGCTGCGCTACCTGCACGATGACGTCGTACTGTTCGCCATCGCGTTTGAAGCGGGTGACCTGACGGCCGCCCAGCATGGTCTCCAGCGTGCGGCCGACGTTGGCAACGTTCACACCCACATCGGCCAGCTTGTCGCGATTGATATTGACGCGCACTTCCGGCGTGTTGAGGCGCAGGTCGGTCTGCAGGTTCTGCGCGCCGGGAAACTTGCGCACCTCCTCGAGGAAGCGATCGACCAGGCGTTGCAACTCGGCATAGGGAACCTGCGCCATGATCACGTACTCGATGGGCGTGGAGCGGAAACGCTGGCCCAGCGACGGCGGATTGATCGGGAAGGCCTGCACCCCCGGGATGGAAGCAAACTTCGGCCGCAGTTCCTCGGCGATCTGCTGCTGTTTTTTCTTGCGCTCCTCCCAGGGCTTGAGGCGCAGGATTGCGGTACCGTCGACCACGGTGGGAAAGCCCGAGATGGCCGTGTACGCGAACGCCTCGGGCATCTGGCTGTAGAACGCCTCGATCGGCTTCAACTGGTCCGCCGTGTATTGGGGGGTCGATCCCTGCGGGGCCGTCGCTACCCCGAAGATAATGCCGCGATCCTCGACAGGTGAAAGCTCGGATTTGAGGGTGGTGAACAAGAGCCCGCCGATGGCGAACGTCATCACCCAGCCGAGGACGACGATCCAGCGGGCCTTCAATGCCGCGGTCAGCAACCGGTGGTAACCGTCCGTAAACGCCTCGAAGCCGGCCTCGATCTTGTTGTAGATCCAGGAGTGCCTGGTTTGGTGGCGCAGCAGCAACGAACACATCATCGGCGTCAGTGTCAGTGCGATGAAACCCGAGACCATCACCGCGCCGGCCAGTGTCAGGGCAAATTCAATGAACAGGCGCCCCGTACGGCCGGTGGCGAACGCCAGGGGCGCGAACACCGCCGCAAGTGTCAGCGTCATCGCGAGCACCGCGAAGGCGATCTCGCGCGCCCCCTGCATCGCTGCCTTCATGCGCGGCATGCCGTTCTCGATGTGGCGGAAGATGTTCTCCAGTACGACGATGGCATCGTCGACGACCAGACCGATGGCCAGCACCATGGCGAGCAGTGTTAGCGTATTGACGGTAAAACCGAATGCGTACATCAGCCCGAAGGCACCCACCAGCGACACCGGGATCGTTACGATGGGGATGATGGAGGCGCGCAGGTTGCGCAGGAAGAAATAGATCACTAGCGCCACCAGCGCGATGGCCTCGCCGATGGTCCAGAACACCGACTTGATCGAGCGTTGAATGAACGTTGACGTATCGTATGCGATAACGAGCTTCATGCCGGCGGGGAGGCTCTCGTTGATTCTCGCGATTTCGGCCCGCACCAATTTGGACAACTCGAGCGGATTGCCGACCGCCTGCTTGATGATGCCGATATTGAGCGAGGGCTTGCCGTTGAAGCGCGAGATGGTACGCTCGTCGAGCGCCCCAATCGCCACCGTTCCGAGGTCGCGGATGCGCACCGGATAGCCGCCCACGTTGGCCACGATGATCTGCCCGAACTGTTCGGGCGTCGTTACATCCGTTTCCGCGACGACGGTGAACTCCCGGGCTGTCGATTCGATCCGCCCGGCCGGGATTTCCGCGTTCTGTTGCCGCAGTGCATCCTCGACGTCCTGCACGGTCAGCCGGTAGCCAGCCAGTCGCGTGCGGTCGATATTGATGCGCATCGACACCTGCCGCTCGCCCCAAACGCGCACATCCGCCGCGCCGGGGAGCACGGACAGACGCGGCTTGATGTAGCGCGCGACATAGTCGGAGGCCTCCAGCGTGCTGAGCGACCCGGCCTCGACGGAAATGTTGATCACCGACTGCGAATCCGCCTCGACCTTCGCGATGACGGGTTCCTCGACTTCATCGGGCATCCGACCGCGCACGCGCGAAACCTTGTCGCGCACGTCGGCGGCCGCCGAGTCCGGAGTGCGTGTCAGGTTGAACGTCACGTTGATCAGGCTCCGCTCGGGGCGGCTTTGCGAGGTCATCAGGTAGACGCCTTCGATACCGGAGAGCGAGTCCTCGAGAATTTTGGTGACCTGGGATTCGACGACTTCGGCGGATGCTCCGCGGTAGGTGGTGACGACGCTGACGATCGGTTCGTCGATGCGCGGGTACTCGCGCACGGATAGGCGCTGGTAGGAGATCAGCCCGATCAGCAAAATGACAAGTGACAGCACAGTGGCAAAGACGGGGCGGCGGATGCAGGTCTCGGGCAGGGTCATCGACTTACCTCGCGTGGGTCACGATCTTGCGCTCTGACGCTGGCTGCACTTGCTTGGCGGGATCTGATCCGGCGCGGTCAGGATCTTGGCTTAGACGGCGCCGGCTGCCCAGGCGCTGCCTTCGCCGCGTTCGTTTTCGTACTGGCATCGGCGCCAGCCACGCGCACCAAAACACCGTCACGCAGCCGGATTTGCCCTGCGGTCACGACCATGTCGTCCTGGTTCACGCCACTCAGAATTTCGACCATGCTATCGCGCCGCTGCCCCGTTTGCACCGTCGCCCGGACAGCCTTTCCGTCGACCACGCGGAATACAAATTGCTCCGTGCCTTGCGGAACCAGCGCCTCTTCGGGCAACACCAGTGACTCTTTCTTGGTACGCGTGATAAGCGTGACGCGCGCGAACATGCCCGGCCGCAAGGCCGTGTCCTGATTGCGCACCTGGGCGCGGATGACGAGTGCGCGCCCGCCCGCATCGACCAGCGGATTGAGCGCGATTATCC